>NZ_SMKH01000534.1 GCF_004348515.1 Actinomadura sp. KC345
GGCCACCACCCCCAACGGCATCCCCATAACCCTCTACGAACCCCGCTAGCGCGTTGACTTGCGGTGAATGCGTGGTCTCGTCTCTTTAGGTCGTTGACCTGCGGGGACGAGGCTACGCGTCCGCCGTGCCGAGGGTTTGGCCCGTGGATAGCCCGCCAGCGCCGGAGCCGTCCCCGGAGGGCTCAGAGCCGCTCAGAGCAGCGTCGATGAGCCGGTTTGCTTCGTCTTCCATGCCGGTGAACCAGTGCGCGTAGGTGGACAGCAGGACCGTCAGGGAGTGTCCCAGGCGCCGCGCGACCTCGGTTGCGGGAACGCCGGAGTTGAGGAGCAGGGACGCGCAGCCGTGCCGCAGGTCGTAGGGGCGTTTGGCCAGGCCCGCCGTCCGTTCGGAGTCGGTCAGCGCCACGGCTCGCGCTCGCTGCCACAACTGCCCGTACATGGTGTTGGTGATCGGTGCGAAGTCGGCACCGGCCGCAGTGTCGAAGAAGACGCGCCCGTCCGGCGCCGTCCCGAACCGGTCCAGGTGTGTGCGCAGCAGCGCGACCAGGACCGGGGGAAGCGGGACGATGCGCACCGCACCGGCCGGACGGTGCTTGAGCGCACGCCGGTCGTACTGGTCGCCGTCATCGGTCCATTTGTCGCCGACGTCGGGAGTGCTTCCCGACAGGGTTGCGGTGCCCCACCCGGAGGCGGGCAGGTGGAGGTCATCGGCGCGCAGGTGCCGAGCCTCAGCCGGACGCAGCCCCGCGTAGTACAGCACGGCGAAGAAGGCCGCCATGTGCGGACCGCGCCGCTTGCCGTTGGCCAGCCCCGCCACGCCCGCCAGCAGCCGCCGCGCCTGGTCCAGGTTGGGCACCGCGCGCGGGTCTACCGCGTCGGTGATGCGGGCACGCGCGCCCTTGACCCCGGTCACCGGGTTGACCGCCAGTAGCTTGCGTTCTACCGCGTACTGCATGCAGGTGTGCCAGACGCCGCGCCGCCGGGCGAGGGTTTTGGCCGCCGCGCGCTTACCGGTGAGGGTCAGCGCCAGCGCCGACAGCGCGTCGCGGATCACCTCGGAATCGGTCAGGTCCGCCACCGGGCGGGACGCGTCCGCCAGCCACGCCAGCGCCGAGGCCACGTCATCGGGGATGGGTTGTTCCCAGGTGGGCGGGATGAACGCGTACGAGCGCAGCGCCCGCCGCAGCAGCGCGTCAGCGGGACAATTGCGCTTGGCTTTGCGCGGGTCCAGCAGCGCCAGCGTGACCGGCACGAGCTGATCAGCCGTGCACTTGCGGGAGTTGGCCGGGCAGTCCGCCCACCGCATCGCGGCATAGGAGCGCGCGAGGGAGTAGAAGGTTTCGGTACTGCGCTCCCAGGAGGCCGGTTCACCGGTCGCCAGGCTGAACACCTCACCGGCACGGGCAGCGGCCACCAGGTTGGACCGGTAGGTCTCAGCCAGTGCTTTGGTGAGGTAGGAGCGGGAGAACTGCGAGGAGTTGACGCGCCACCGCATTTCCCACGGCTTGCGCCTGTTCGCGCGCTTGCGGATCTGCCAGAATTGGATGTCCTGCGCCTTGATCACCGGAGGTACTCCGTTCCGCGTGCTTCGAGCTGGTACAACCATTCTATAAAATCGAGCGCACAATTATCAGCTCATTGTTTGGCAGCCGGAACGCTTTAGGGCCACGTCCGGTCGCGAGCCACCGATACACCGTGGAACGTCCTACATGCAGCTCAGAGGCGATATCGCGGACCGACATGACATCGATGGAGGCCATTTCAAATCACCTCTTGCATTGCGTCTACGGGCCAGGCACGGGCCACCGAAAGGCCGAGAATGGTCGAGATGATCATCGACCGGAAGCGGTAAATTTCTGTCCCATAATTGCCGCATGCAGCCCTTGACTTTAAGTCGCTGGAATGCATGGGGTTGCGGCCGGCGACCGCCCGCCACCCCGACCGATCACTCGGAGGCGGGGCCATCGCGCGCACCCACGCCCGCCGCCGCTTACGCTCCCGGACAACCATTGGGGCCGCATTCGCGGCGCGTCTTTCCCAGTGCGGCCCTGTCGGTGATCCCCGGCCGCCGCCCCGCAGGCTCGGCCCGGCCCACCGCCCGCACAC
>NZ_SMKH01000535.1 GCF_004348515.1 Actinomadura sp. KC345
GCCCGACACCGCACCCGGAACCGCAGGCGCGCCCGCCGCGGCCAGGCCCACGGCCGGAACCGCCCTGCGCACCGCACTCGGCCTCACCCGCACACCGCCGGGGGAGTGGCCCTCCGAATCCGCCCGCCACCTGGCCCGCGAACGCCACCAGGTCCGCCGCGGCCTGGTCACCGCGATCGCCGTGCCCGCCGCCCTGATGACCGTCATCGGCGCCATCATGGCCGGCTACTACATCTACGCCACCCTCAACTCGGTCCTGGCACCCGCCGACTACGCCGCCCTACGCGTCGGCGCCCCGCAGGCCACCGTCCACAAGGCCCTGCCGCCGATGGAGACGATGGGCGCCGGCGCCGTCCGCGCCGCGGTCCCCGAACCCCCGCACGCCGACTGCCGCTACTACCGCCCCGACGCCGACCTGCTCGGCATCTCCCGCGTCTACCGGCTGTGCTTCGCCGGCGGCCGGCTCACCACCAAGAACGCCTACGACACCAGCAGTCTCGACACCGAACACCGACGACAGGAGAACCAGTGATCCGGGCACTGCTCGCCGACGACGAGGCCATGATCCGCGCCGGGGTGCGCGCCATCCTGGCCGCCGACCCCGGCATCGAGGTCGTCGCCGAGGCCGCCGACGGGCACGAGGCCATCGAACTGACCCTCCGGCACCGTCCCGACGTCACCCTCCTGGACATCCGCATGCCCCGCCTGGACGGCATCGCCGCCGCCGCCGAACTGCGCCGCGCCGCACCCGGCACCGGCGTCATCATGCTCACCACGTTCGGCGAGGACGAGTACATCGCCCGCGCCCTGTCCGGCGGCGCCAGCGGCTTCCTCCTCAAGTCCGGCGACCCGCGCGAACTCATCGCCGGCGTCCGCGCCGTCGCCGACGGCGCCGCCTACCTGTCCCCGAAGGTCGCCCACCGCGTCATCACCGAACTCGGCGGCAGCCGCCTGTCCGGCGGCGCCCGCGCCCGCCACCGCACCACCGGCCTCACACCCCGCGAACGCGACGTCCTGGCCCTGCTCGGCGCCGGCCTGTCCAACGCCGAGATCGCCGCACGCCTCCACGTCGTCGAAGGGACCGTCAAAGCCTACGTCAGCGCCATCCTCACCCGCCTGGACGCCCGCAACCGCGTCCAGGCCGCCGTCATCGCCCACGAGGCCGGCCTCGTCGACACCACTGAGACCATCTTCTGAACGACCGTTCGGCCACACGCGAAGGGAAAACCACCATGCAGCAGCGCACGCTCGGACGGCAGGGCCTGGCCACCTCGGCCATCGGCTACGGCACGATGGGCATCACCATGGGCTACGGCCCCGGCGACGAGCAGGAGGGCATCGCCGCCATCCGCCGCGCCCACGAACTCGGCGTCACCTTCTTCGACACCGCCGAACTCTACGGCTGGGGGACCGGCTCCAACGAGACCCTCCTCGGCCAGGCCGTCAAAGGCTTCCGCGACGAGGTGGTCCTGGCCACCAAGTTCGGCTTCGACCTCACCTCCGGACAGCCCGGCATGGGCCTCAACAGCCGCCCCGACAACATCCGCCGGGTCACCGACGACAGCCTCCGCCACCTCGGCGTCGACCACATCGACGTCCTCTACCAGCACCGCGTGGACCCGGACGTGCCGATCGAGGACGTCGCCGGCACCGTCAAGGAACTGATCGAGGCCGGCAAGGTCACCTACTTCGGCCTCAGCGAGGCCGGCCCCCAGACCATCCGCCGCGCGCACGCCGTCCAGCCCGTATCGGTCCTGCAGACCGAGTACTCGCTGTTCGAACGCGACGTCGAGCGACTCTTCCCGACCCTGGACGAGCTCGGCATCGGCTTCGTCCCCTACTCGCCACTGGGCCGCGGCTTCATCACCGGCACCGCCAAACCCGCCGGAAGCTACGACACCACCGACATGCGCAACCACGACCCCCGCTGGCAGCCCGGCAACTTCGAAAAGAACCTCGACGCCGTCCGCCGCCTCGGCGACCTCGCCGCCGCCAGGGGCATCACCGTCCCGCAACTGGCCCTGGCCTGGGTCCTCGCCCAGGACGGCAACTTCGTCCCCATCCCCGGCACCCGCAGCC
>NZ_SMKH01000536.1 GCF_004348515.1 Actinomadura sp. KC345
CACCACCCCAACACGACCACGCGCCCCCGCCCCCAGTTGGCCGGACGGACCTGAACCAACGGCGAGAAACCAACGCCGCCTCCGCCCCTCCCTTCTCACCCTGATCAGGGGCAGGCCGGGCAGCATGGTCATGCGGCGGCCGGACTTCCCCGCCGTCCGGTGGGGAGATGGGCGGGGGTCAGCCGCGGGCGGCGACGATCTCGGCCACGGTCTTCTCCAGCGCGTACGCGGTGTCGGCGGCGCCGCCCTTGACCTGCGCGTCGGCCTCGGCCACCGCCGCGAGGGCACGCGCGACCCCGTCGCCCGACCAGGCGCGCAACTGGCGCTGCACCCGCTCGATCTTCCACGGCGGCATGCCGAGCTCCTTCGCCAGCGCCGCGCCGCGGGCGCCGCGGGGCGCGCCGCCGACCTTCGCCAGCCCCCGGACGCCCTGGGCGAGGGCGCTGACGATCAGTACCGGCGCCACGCCCGTCGCCAGGGCCCAGCGGAGCTGCTCCAGCGCCTCGGCGAGCCGGCCCTCGATCGCCGTGTCCGCCACCGTGAAGCCACTGACCTCGGCGCGGCCCCGGTAGTACCGCGCCACCGCGGCATCGTCGACCTTGCCCCCGGTGTCGGAGACCAGCTGGCTGCAGGCCGCCGCGAGCTCGCGCAGGTCGTTCCCGACCGCGTCGATCAGCCCGCGCGCCCCGTCCGCCGAGATCTTCCCGCCCGCCCGGCGCATCTCGGCCCGGACGAAGTCGACCCGCTCCCCCACCTTGGTGACCTTCGGGCACGAGACCTTGCGCGCCTTCAGCTTGGCCAGCCCGTCCACCAGCGCCTTGCCCTTGGCCCCCCCATGGTGGACGGCGATGAGCACGACATCCTCCGCGGGCGTCCTGGCGTAGGTGAGCACCTCGGCCGTCAGGTCCTTCCCCAGGTCCTGCGCCGCCCTGAGGACGAGCACCTTCCCACCGCCGAACAGCGACGGCGACGTCAGCTCGGCGATCCTTCCGGGTTCCAGCCCGCCCGGCCCGAGGTCGATCACCTCGGCCTCCGGATCATCCGCCCGCACGGACGCGACGACATCGCCGATCGCCCTGTCCACGAGCAGTTCCTCGTCACCAACGATTAGAATGATGGGCTCAACCGACACCCCAGCAGCATGCCACGCCCAACCCCCTGCCCACGCCACCTGCACGCCTGCGCAGTGCCTCCGAACCGCTCGCCGCCCGGGATGGCACCCACTGGCGCGTCCCCCCCCGGTTACCTACCTCGCGTCCCCGGCAAGCGGGGATCTTGGTCGCCAGGCCGGGCAGAACTGTTGCCCCTGTCGTTGATGATCCGGGGGTGTCGTCACCCGGTCTGGCGGCCTCGATGGACCGCTGATATGGCCCCCGCACAGTGGGTTGGTGTATCCGGCCACCGTGGCTGGGTCGCACCCGCCGTAGTGGTAGGTGACACGGCCGTTGGGGTGGTTGATCAATGAGAAGACCTCCGAGTGCGGTGGAGATAGCCGCCTTCATCCGTTTCGAAGGTGTTCGCGGCCTACGCCGATGCACGGCAGGTATTCCATGGCGCCGTCTGCTGGTCGAGCCTGTTCGTGGCGTGTCCGTGACCGGCGGGTGGTCAGCGGCGCGGGACGACGGCTATGCCGGTCCGAGTGCGGGTTACCGCTATGTCTCCTTCCTGGTCGGTGCGGTGGATCCGGGTGTGGAGGCGCCGCAGGAGGCCGAGGGTCGCCGGGGACGGGTGGCCGTAGTCGTTGTCCTCGCCGACCGAGATCAGGGAGACGGAGGCGTGGGCGGCGGCCAGGAAGCCGGGGTCCTGGCTGCGGGAGCCGTGGTGCGGGACCTTGAGGACCTGGACGCGGGGGACGGACTTCCGCAGGGCATGTTGCGCCTCCTCCTCGATGTCGCCTGCCAGGAGGGCGCTGAAGCCGGGTTTGCGGGCGACGAGGACCACGCTCGCGTTGTTGATCGTGGTGCCGTCGTCCTCCGGTGAGAGGGGGGAGCCGGTGGGCGGGGCGAGGACCGAGAGCGTCAGGTCGCCGACGCGCCACTGCTGGCCTTCCTGGCCGAGACGGGCGGGAAG
>NZ_SMKH01000537.1 GCF_004348515.1 Actinomadura sp. KC345
GCCATCGGCGACATCGCCGAGGACGACGTCCGCGCGTACCTGGTGGGCCTGCGGGAGGGCGACGGCGACCATCCGCCGCTGTCGGCGGGGTCGGCGGCGCGGGCGCTCGCCGCCGTCCGCGGGCTGCACCGCTTCGCGCTGCGCGAGGGCCTCGCCCCCGGCGACCCGGCCGGCGACGTCAAGCCGCCGACGCCGCCGCGGCGGCTGCCCAAGGCGATCTCCCTCGCGGAGGTCGAGCGGCTGCTCGCCGCGGCGGGCGGGCCGCCCGGGAGCGACGCGGGCGCCGCGCGCGGCCTGCGCGACCGGGCGCTGCTGGAGCTGCTGTACGGGTCCGGCGCCCGGATCTCCGAGGCCGTCGGCCTGGACGTCGACGACCTCGACCTGCGCGACGGCTTCGCCCGCGTCGCCGGGAAGGGCGGCAAGGCCCGGGTCGTGCCCATCGGCGACTACGCACGCGAGGCCGTGGACGCCTACCTGGTGCGGGCGCGTCCCGAGCTCGCGCGGGCCGGGCGGGGCGGGCCGGCCCTGTTCCTGAACGCGCGCGGCGGCCGGCTGTCGCGGCAGGGCGCGTGGATGGTGCTGCGCGCCGCCGCCGACCGGGCGCACCTGTCGGAGGTGTCCCCGCACACGCTCCGGCACTCGTTCGCCACCCACCTGCTGGACGGGGGCGCCGACGTCCGCGTCGTCCAGGAGCTGCTCGGGCACGCCTCGGTGACCACGACGCAGGTCTACACGCTGGTGACCGTCCAGCTGCTGCGCGAGGTGTACGCAACCTCCCACCCGCGGGCGCGGAGCTGACCGGCGGCGACACGGGCCACGGCGGGCGGCGGGCGGTCCGCTCCGGGGGCGTCCGGTGGACAAACCGGGTGAACGGCGCGCCGACAAATCGCGACGTTCGTCGCGCGTCGGCTTGAGACACTGGGGCGGCGGCCCTAGAGTCCCCGTTCTGGATGGCATTTCCGGGCCGCCGGGGAGGGATCTGGTGACCAGCACTAACGGTGCGGATGGAGTCCTTTCCTCCGCCACCATAGAGACCGATCCGAGGCGGAGCCTCGGGCCCACTCAGCGACCCGCGCCGGTGTTCCCGGAGCCGGAACCCCTGGACGAGCACGGGCCCGCACGGATCGTGGCCGTCTGCAACCAGAAGGGCGGCGTCGGCAAGACCACCACGACCATCAACCTGGGTGCGGCGCTCGCCGAGTTCGGCCGCCGCGTCCTGCTCGTCGACTTCGACCCCCAGGGCGCCCTGTCGGTCGGTCTGGGCAAGGGCGACCCGCGCCAGCTCGACATGACGATCCACAACCTGCTGCTCGAACGCGACACCGAGTGGGAGGACATCGTCATCGAGACCGGCGTCGACGGGATGGACCTGCTGCCGAGCAACATCGACCTGTCGGGCGCCGAGGTCCAGCTCGTCCACGAGGTCGGCCGCGAGTACATCCTCCAGGGGGCGCTGAAGTCGGCCGTCGATCACTACGACTACATCCTCATCGACTGCCAGCCGTCGCTCGGCCTGCTCACCGTCAACGCGCTGGCCGCCAGCGAGGGCGTGCTGATCCCGCTGGAGTGCGAGTACTTCGCGATGCGCGGCGTCGCGCTGCTGATGGAGACCATCGAGAAGGTGCAGGGCCGGATCAACCCGGACCTCGTCATCGACGGCGTCCTCGGCACCATGTACGACTCGCGCACGCTGCACACCCGCGAGGTCCTCGGACGCATCGTCGAGGCCTTCGGCGACAAGGTCTTCCACACCGTCATCAACCGCACGGTACGGTTCCCCGACGCGACCGTCGCCGGGGAGCCGATCACCTTCTTCGATCCCAACTCGATGGGCGCGAACGCATACCGGGGCCTGGCGCGGGAGGTGCTCGGACGGTGGGCTCTCATCGGGTGAGGCCGCCCGGTTCCGATGGTCGCCGACGTCGAAGCCCGTGGTGAGCACAGCACACTGGTCCGCCGCCTGAACGGCGAGCCCTGACGAACCGGACCCGCCTTGAGCCAGCCCCC
>NZ_SMKH01000538.1 GCF_004348515.1 Actinomadura sp. KC345
GGACTCGCGGTCGCGGGGAGGGCGGCCTGGGAGGCGGCCTCGCGGATGGACAGGTCCGACCGGCGCAGGGGATGGCTCAGGGGCGCGAACGGAAACTGCGAGGTCTCGGTGAGGCCGTCCACGGTGAGCAGTTCGCCGGGCTGGAGGATGCGCCAGCCCGGCCGGTCGTCCATCGGCTCGCTCGCGATCACGACGGCGGGAACGGGACCGTCCGCCCCGGTCTCGCCGGCGATCCCGCTGACACCGCCCAGGCCGGGCGACAGGACCCACAGCTCATTGCTCTCCGGGTAGCGCAGCGCCCATATCCGACCGGCCTCGGCCATGAGCAGGTTGAGGGAGAAGACCGGGAGTTCGGCCGCGATGCGCCGTACGGCCTCGACGATCCCCGCCGTCGTGTCGCCGCGGCGGCGGATCTCCGCGGTCACGTAGGCGAAGACCAGTTCGGAGTCGGTCTCGCCGGACACGCGGGCGCGTTCCACGTCCGTCAGCCATGTCCCGAGGGTGTCCAGGCCCTTCACCACGCCGTTGTGCGCGAACAGGCGGTCGCCCATCACGAACGGGTGGCAGTTGTGCACGGTCAGCCCGCCCACCGAGGCGTCCCGGACGTGCGACACGAACGTATGGGAGGGGACGTTCCGGGCGTGCAGATCGAAGTCGGCGTTCTCGAAAGCGGCCAGGGGCGCGCGGTCACGGACCGGCTCACCGCCGAGGGAGAACCATCCGACGCCGGCGCCGTGCCGCATCCGGTGACTCTGCGAACGCAGGCTCCGGGGCGCGTCCAGCAGCCAGTGAGCGGCCCGGACCCGGGGGCCTCCCGTGCTCATACCGAAAAGTCGGCACATACGTCGCCTCTCACATCACTCTAACCGTGGGTGACGGCAAACTTACCGAATGTCGCGGCCTGCGTTGGGCGATTCTCACCTATTCGGTGGGTGACCACATCGGGCAACGCTCTGCGATCGCGGGGTTATCCACAGAATGGCGTTCTACGGCTCCGGGGCGGGAGGGCCGCGCATGCTTGCCGGACGTCATGCCCTGCCCTGGAAGGAGCGGCCCGATGGCCACGATCACGTTCCCGGTCCCGTCCACCACGACCTCCCGTTTCGCCGTCGCGGCCACGAGCATTCCGGGCGACCTCACCGGCCTGCTGCACGGGAGTCCGGCCGGCCCCTACCACGCCCACATCGCGGGACGGCTCGGCTCACCCCAATTGCGGGTCACCCGGGAGGACCTCGCGTGCCTGCGCTGGGACCCGGGGCACATCAAGGCGGCCCGGCCCGAGGACGGGCAGGCCGCACGGACCTTCAACGACGCCGCGGAATTCGCCGTCGTCACCGCGTTCGCGCCGATCACCGACCAGCCCCGCGGCGTCCAGGTCGCCCGCGCGGCCGCGCATGCCATCGCGGACGCCACCGGCGGGATCACGGCCGACCTCGTCACCGGCCATGTGCTGGCGCCGTCCGCCACCGAGAGAGCGCACTTCGTGCTGGCCGACCAGTGGCTCGGCGACGTTCTGCCGCCGTTTCGCGCCAACGGCCGGTGCACGGCCCCCGAGCCCCACCTGGACCCCGAGGGCGTCGACGGCTGCGCCTGCGTACGCCTGCGAACCCGCGGCCTCCGCCGCTTCGGCCTCCCGGAACTCCAGATCAGCGACGTCGCCTGCCCGCACGACGTGGCCGCGCTCAACGTCCTGCGCACGACGGCCCGCCGCCTTCTGACCGACCACTGGTCCTGGCTCGCCACCGGCCCGGCCGCCGGAACCCGGACGATCGCCGCCACGCTGCACCTCGGCCAGAGCGACTTCAACGACTTCTGGGACTCCCCACGCCGCGTCCACCTCGCACCCCCGGCGCCGTTCCAGGTTCACCTGTGCCCCCTGGCCCCGCGCCTCCTCACCGTCGGCCCACCGGCGGGCTTCGACGGCACGGTCAACGACTGGCTCTGGGGCGACACCCTCCCCCTGGGCATGTACGACGTCC
>NZ_SMKH01000539.1 GCF_004348515.1 Actinomadura sp. KC345
GGCGGAGGCGCGCTGGTCCCTCTGCTGATCTTCGGTGTGGTGGGGGTTCTCGCCATCGTCGGCATCGGCGCCTTCGTCGTGCTGTCGGGCGACGACGATTCCGGCAGCACGACCGCGTCCCCCACCTACACGCCGTCCTACAACCCGCCCTCCTCCGAGCCGAGGCCCACGCAGACCACGGGCGGCGGCGGTGGGACGGGGTCGGACCCGAGTTCGATCCTGTCCACGACCATCCGGACGGCGAAGGGCAACACGTTCACCCGCGCCGGGACCCGCACCGAGTCGTGCAACCTCCGCGCCAACACCAGGCTGCGCTCGACGCTGAGCTCCTACCCGTGCGTCGGGGACATGCACGCGGCCGTCTACGCCAACTCGACCAAGCAGATCATCACCGCGGTCTCGATCGCGAAGTTCTCCAGCCCCTCGGCGGCGCGTGCCGTCAGCCGAGTCACCTCCAGCAAGGGCTGGCCGAAGCTGCTCACCCCGTCGGACGCGAGCGGCATCCGCCAGCCCCGGCCGGACCCCGCCTACTGGACGCGCTCCTGGACGCAGGGCTCCAACGTGGTCTACGCGCAGTCGTACTGGTCCACCGGCACCGCCACCGGCGGCCGCACCGGCTCCGTGTTCACCACCGCCGGCGAACTCGGGACCGAGATCACCAACACCCTCGTCTGGACCGACTGACCGCGGCGCCGGAGCGGGCTCCGCGCGGCACCGGCCCGGCCGGCGGAGTCCGCCCATCGGGCGCCCCCGAGACGAGCAGCGGTTACCATCTGGCAGGTGCAGTCGTACGGACCGGTTCCCCCGCCTCCCGGGGACGCAGAGCAAGGGCGGCGCTCGGCGCGGCGCTGGGTGGTGCCCCTGTGCGTGCTGGGCGTGCTGGCCGCGCTCGTCCCGCTGCTGTGGGTGACGGGCGGTCTCAAGGAGACGCCGAAGCAGCCGTCCAAGCCGGCGGGGAAGCCGCTGGACGCCGGCCTGTTCGACATCACCGTCCGGGACGCGCGGATCGGGATGGCGAAGGGCGACTTCGGGAGCGGGCCGGAGCGGTTCCTCATCGTCCGGATGAGGGTGGCCAACAAGGGCAAGGAGACCGAGTCCCTCGGCACGGGCGGTCTCGCGGACGGTGTGGGCGCGCTGACCAAGGACGGCAAGTGGGTGAAACCCGACCAGGTCGAGGGCGTCGCCGCCGGCGCGGAGACGAACGTGGCGCAGCCGGGGCTGCCGGTCGAGGCGTCGGCGATGTGGAAGCTGCATCCGGATGACTCGCCCGCGAAGCTGACCGTGGGGCTGCGCGAGTGGAAGTACGAGCACGGGTTCACCGACAACACCTACACCTGGGCCGTCCGGCGTGAGGGCGGCAAGCTGGTCGGCCGCTTCAGCCTCCCGGTGGCGGCCATGAGCGCGACTCCCCGGCCCACCGCGCCGGCGGCGCGGCCTACGACGACCGCGCAGCCCACGCCGACCGCGCGGGCGAGCCGGCCGGCGACACGTGCGCCGGTGCCGGGTGCGGCGACCGGGGCGCCGAGGCCGACTGCGAGCCGCCCATGAACGTCCGTAAGGTACTCCTGAAGGGCGGCGCCGGGATCGGCGGGACGGCCCTCCTCGCGGGTGCGATGTGGCTGCACTCGCTCCGCCCCGAGGTCAGGGCCACGGAGCTGGACCCCATCCGGAACGGCGGCACGGTCGGCGAGGAGGTCCGCAACCGCGACTTCAGCGTGCGGGTCGAGAAGGTGGAGGCGGCGCGGTCGCTGGCTCCGAGGCTCTCCCTCGGCAATCCGCCTCCGATCGGAACCGAGGGGATCTATCTCATCGTGCGGCTCCGGGCGCAGAGCCATCGTGAGCCCGTGGATCTGAGGACCGTCGAGCTGGAGACGCCGGGCGGCTACACCTTCGACGAGGACCCGCGCACGGGCACCGCGTCCGCGGGCGCCCAGCCGACTCTGCAGCCGATGATCTGGTCGTCCAC
>NZ_SMKH01000053.1 GCF_004348515.1 Actinomadura sp. KC345
CCCCCGCCCCGCGCTCCGTGGTCCGCGCCCGTGCGCATCTGCGCACCGAATGGCCGAGGGGCGTCCGAGCGGCTGGCCGTCGTGTCGGATGAGCCCGCGGACGTTGGCGGAAGGGGCCCCGGTTCCTCCCAAAAAAAAATCTGGGTGGGGATGTCGAGAACTCGTGGGCGGCTCCGTCCCCGGTGTGAACGCGGCCAGAATGGGTCGCAGGAAACCCGAGGGAGAACACGATGGCCAAGTACCTGCTGCTCAAGCACTACCGCGGCGCTCCGGCTTCGGTCAACGACGTGCCGATGGACAAGTGGACGCCGGAGGAGATCTCGGCCCACGTGCAGTACATGAACGACTTCGCGGCCCGGATCCAGGAGACGGGCGAGTTCGTCGACAGCCAGGCGCTCGCGCCCGAAGGGACGTTCGTCCGGTACGACGGCGAGGGCCGCAAGCCGGTCACCGACGGCCCGTTCGCCGAGACCAAGGACCTCATCGCCGGCTGGATGGTGATCGACGTCGACGACTACGAGCGCGCCCTGGAGCTGGCCGGCGAGCTGTCGGCCGCGCCCGGGGCGGGCGGTGAGCCGATCCACGAGTGGCTCGAACTGCGTCCGTTCCTGACCGAGCCGCCCACCATCACGGAGTGACCGTTCGGATGGACGAGGCCCTGCTCAGAAGCCTCACCCCGGACGTCCTCGGGATCCTCGTCCGCCGCGGAGCCGACTTCGCGGCGGCCGAGGACGCCGTGCAGGACGCGCTGGTCGAGGCGGTCCGCGTCTGGCCGGGCGACCCGCCACGGGACGTCAAGGGCTGGCTGGTCACCGTCGCCTGGAACCGGTTCCTGGACGCGACCCGGGCGGACACGGCCCGCCGCCGGCGTGAGGACCGGGTCGACGAGGAGCCGCCGCCCGGCCCCGCGTCAGGCGTGGACGACACGCTCCAGCTCTACTTCCTGTGCGCGCACCCGTCGCTGACGCCGTCGTCCGCGGTGGCGCTCACGCTGCGCGCGGTCGGCGGGCTGACCACCCGCCAGATCGCCCAGGCCTACCTCGTGCCCGAGGCGACGATGGCGCAGCGCATCAGCCGGGCCAAGCGCACCGTCTCGGGTGTGCGGTTCGACCAGCCCGGCGACGTCGCCACCGTGCTGCGCGTCCTCTACCTGGTCTTCAACGAGGGCTACTCCGGCGACGTCGACCTTGCCGCGGAGGCCATCCGGCTCACCCGGCGGCTCGCGGCCGCGATCGACCATCCCGAGGTGGCGGGCCTGCTCGCACTCATGCTGCTCCACCACGCCCGGCACAGCGCCCGGACCGCGCCGGACGGGAGCCTGGTGCCGCTCGCCGAGCAGGACCGCGGCCGCTGGGACACCCGGTCGATCGCCGAAGGCATCGAGATCCTCCAGGCGGCCCTCGCGCGCGACAAGCTGGGCGAGTTCCAGGCCCAGGCCGCCATCGCGGCACTCCACGCCGACGCGATCACCGCCGAGGAGACCGACTGGGTTCAGATCGTCGAGTGGTACGACGAGCTCGTGCGGCTGACCGAGAGCCCGGTCGTCCGGCTCAACCGAGCGGTGGCCGTCGGCGAGGCCGACGGACCCCGCGCCGGCCTGGCCGCGCTCGCGGCGCTGGACGACGCACTGCCCCGCCACGCCGCGGTGGCGGCCTATCTCCACGAGCGCGACGGCGACCTGGAGAAGGCGGCACGCCTGTACGCGGAGGCGGCCGAGAAGGCACCCAACCTCGCCGAGCGAGACCACCTGACCCGCCAGGCCGCCCGCCTGAACGCAGACCGGCACCGCTGACGCCCCGTGCTCAGCGACTCGGGGACTTGACGTCGATGTCCACCGGGAACGGGACATGACACGCCGTGTCGAAATCGTGTGTCGGTCAGGTGGGCAGGGCGTAGCGGCCGTCGTTCAGGGGGTCTACCAGGCCGTCTGCTATCAGGGCGTCGAGAGCGCGTTCGCGTTGGGGGGCGTCTGACCAGACGACGTCCAGGGCCGGTTTGGGGACGGGGCCTTCGGCCTCGCGCAGGACGGCGAGGATGCGTCCGCGGCACTGGCGGTCGGTGCCCGCGTACGTCTGGCCTCGGCGCGGCGGGCCGTCGTAGGCGGGGCGGCCCGCCAGCCGCCACGCGCACTCGCCGGACACCGGGCAGTCGGCGCAGCGGGGGGTGCGGGCGGTGCAGACCAGGGCGCCGAGTTCCATCACGGCGACGGCCCAGCGGGCGGCGGTCGGCGGATCGAGGGGGAGGAGGCCCTCCGCGAGCTTCAGTTCGGCCTTCGTCTGCGACGTCGGCGGGTACTCGTCGCCGGACAGGAGCCGGGCCAGGACGCGCCGGACGTTGGTGTCGAGGACGGCGTGGCGCTGCTGGAACGCGAAGCTGGCGACGGCGGCGGCGGTGTAGGAACCGATGCCGGGAAGCGCCAGGAGGTCGCCGTGCGAGGAGGGGACGTCACCGCCGTGCCGCTCGGTGATCGCGCGGGCGCTCTCGTGGAGGCGCAGCGCGCGGCGCGGGTAGCCGAGCCGTCCCCACGCCCGGACGGCCTCGCCCGACGGCTCGCCCGCCAGCGCGGCGGGCGTGGGCCAGCGGTTCATCCAGGCCTGCCAGACGGGCAGGACGCGGGAGACCGGGGTCTGCTGGAGCATGATCTCGCTGACCAGGACGCCCCAGGGCGTCGCGTCGGGCGCCCGCCACGGGAGGTCCCGGGCGTTCGCCTCGTACCAGTCGAGGATCGGGGCGGTGTAGGAGGAGTTCGGTTTCATGGCGCGCCGCCATTGTGGCACGCGGCGGGTCGTCCCCTCTTTCCGGATCGCTGATTGCATACTTAACGTATGGGGGCAAGTACTGGACGTGACCAAGGCGGTTCTGGACTTGATCGATACTGGCGGCGTCGCGCGGTGGCCCTGGCCGGTGTGCTCTGCGGCGTCGGCCTGCTGGCCTGGACCTGCACCGGTGACGCGGACGAACCGGTCCAGAACGCGGGCGCGGTGGCGAGCACGAGCCCACCGCCCCCGCCGACCGTGATGCCGACCGTCACCGTCACCACGACGGCCACGCCCGAGCCGGAAGAGGCGGAGGACGGCGGGCCCTGCGAGGAGAGGGACCTCGTCTTCGGCATGTCCACCGAGAAGACCTATTCGGGTTCGAGCCGTCCGGAGTTCCGGATCACGGTCGTGAACACGGGAAGCGGATCCTGCGCGTTCAGCACCGAGTCGCTGGACGTCCGCATCACGTCGGGCTCGGACCGCATCTGGTCGTCCGCCGAATGCCGCGACGGCGACTCGCCCAAGAAGGACCTCAGGCGGGGCATCCCGTACGTGGAGACCGTCACCTGGGACCGCATGCGCGGCTGCGACGGCAAGAACACCGCCCGTCCCGGCACCTATGTGGCCGACCTGAAGGACAAGAAGACCAAGAAGCAGATCTTCCACCTGCGCTGAGTTTGTTTGCAGTTCCCTTGGCGGTCGGGCCTTGAAGGCCCTCCCTTCGGCGGGAACTGCGATGCGATCGCTGCATCGCTCCGAACTCGCCTTGCGGCTCGCTTCGCGATCAGGTTTCTCGTTTCGCTCGCAACCTGCCTTCGGACGCGATCGCAGTGGTTCTGGTTGTTGCGGGTCGGGGTGGTGGCCGGGGTTCGTTCGCCGGAAACTACACGTACCTTTCCAGGATCGAGGATTCGGCGAGGCGGGAGAGGCCCTCGCGGACGCTGCGGGCCCGGGATTCGCCCACGCCGCCCACGGCCTGGAGGTCGTCGATGCTGGCGGCCAGGAGTTTCTGCAGGCCGCCGAAGTGCTCGACGAGGCGTTCGACGACCATGCTCGGCAGCCGCGGGACCTTGGCGAGGAGGCGGAAGCCCTTGGGGCTGACGGGCAGGTCGAGGGCGTCCGGGCCGGCGAAGCCCATCACCTCGGCGACGGTGGACAGGTCGAGCAGCTCGTTGGCCGTCAGCGTGTCCAGGGCGGAGAGGATGGCGGTGACGCCGCGGGCGCGGGTGTCGTCGGACGGGTAGTCGCGGACGATCAGCTCGCGGTCGACGTCGACGCCGGAGACGAGCTCGTCGAGCTGGAGGGACAGCAGCCGGCCGTCCGTCCCGAGTTCGACGACGTAGCCCTCGATCTCGTCGGCGATCCGGCGCACCATCTCGAGGCGCTGGACGACGGCGCTGACGTCCCGGACGGTGACGAGGTCCTCGATCTCCAGCGCCGAGAGCGTGCCGGACACCTCGTCCAGCCGCAGTTTGTAGCGCTCTAGCGTGGCGAGGGCCTGGTTGGCCTTGGACAGGATCGCCGCCGAGTCTTCGAGGACGTAGCGGATGCCGTCGAGGTAAAGCGCGATGATGTGCATCGACTGGCTGACCGAGATGACCGGATAGACGGTCTGGCGGGCGACACGTTCCGCGGTGCGGTGGCGGGTGCCCGACTCCTCGGTGGGAATGGTCGAGTCCGGCAGGAGCTGGACCGCGGCCCGGACGATCCGGCTGTGGCTTCCGTCGAGGACGATGGCGCCGTCCATCTTGGCGAGTTCGCGCAGCCGCGTGGCGGAGAACTCGACGTCGAGTTCGAAGCCGCCCGAGCACAGTTCCTCGACCGCTTTGTCGTAGCCGAGCACGATCAGGCCGCCGGTGTGGCCCCGCAGGATCCGCTCCAGTCCGTCGCGAATCTGGGTGCCCGGGGCCACCGCGGCCAACGTGGCGCGGCGTCGCTCGTCATAACCCTTGTCGTGTGCTAGCACCTGACCCCCGGAGGTCGCTGGACGGCGTCAGTTTACCGAGGAGGGCGGCGCGCCGGTTCCTCCCCTGGTCGCAAGCGTGGACCGCGTGGCGTAATACTCTGGCGTGACCCACGTTACGGGGCCGTAAAGGAGACCTGCAGGGCCTGCTGCAGGCTGTCGACCTCCATCACCTTCATGCCCTCGTAGCTCGTGAGCTGCGGGTCCGCGCGCTTCAGCGGGGATCCGTCGGCCAGTTCGAGGGAGCCGCGGGGGACGACGGCGTGCTTGAACCCGAGCCGCGCGGCCTCGGCGAGCCGCCGCTGGACGCCCGGCACGACCCGGACCTCCCCGGCGAGGCCCACCTCGCCGAGCGCGATCAGGCTGGTGGACAGGGCCTGCTCGACGGAGGCGCCCGCGACGGCGAGCGCGAGGGCCAGGTCTACGGACGTCTCGGCGAGCCGGACGCCGCCGACCGTGGAGACGTACACGTCCTGCTCGTGCATGGAGATCTTGCAGCGCTGGGCGAGGACGGCCAGGACCATCGCGACGCGCGAGGTGTCCAGGCCGGACGTGGCGCGGCGCGGCGCCGGAAGGTGCGACTTCGCGACGAGCGACTGCACCTCGGCGACCAGGGGACGGCGGCCCTCCAGCGTGACGGTCACGCAGGTGCCGGGGACGGCCTCGTCCCGCCGGGTGAGGAACAGCCCGCTCGGGTCGGGCAGCCCGACGATCCCGACCTCGGAGAGGTCGAAGCAGCCGAGTTCGTCGGTCGGCCCGTAGCGGTTCTTCACGGCGCGGATCATGCGGAGGCGCGAGTGCCGGTCGCCCTCGAAGTACAGGACGACGTCGACGAGGTGCTCCAGGAGCCGCGGCCCCGCGATCGCGCCCTCCTTGGTGACGTGCCCGACGAGCACCACCGTGATGCCGCGTTCCTTGGCCACGCGGATGAGGTTGGCGGCGACCTCCCGGATCTGGGTGACGCCGCCGGGCGCGCCGTCCACCTCGGACGTGCCGACCGTCTGGATCGAGTCGACGACCAGCAGCCCCGGCTCCACGGTGTCGATATGCCCGAGGATGGCGGACAGTTCCGCTTCCGCCGCCAGATACAGGTCGTCGGTGATCGCGCCCACCCGGTCGGCGCGCAGCCGTACCTGCTCCGCGGACTCCTCACCCGTCACGTACAGGACGCGCTTCCGCTCCGCCTTCCCGGCCTCGTTCCCGGGCTTCTCCTCGCCTCGCGGCTCCGGGACGCCGGACTGCGTCGAGGCCAGCGCGGCGACCTCCAGCAGCAGCGTCGACTTGCCGATGCCCGGCTCGCCCGCCAGCAGCAGGACGGCGCCGGGCACGATGCCGCCGCCGAGCACCCGGTCGAGTTCGTCCAGCCCGGTCGGCCTCGTCTGCGCCGACCGCACGTCGATCTGCCCGATCGGGCGGGCGGGCGCGCTGACGGGACCGGCCGCCACGACCCGCGCCGGTGTCGCGGACGCCCCCTCGGTGACCGTCGACCACGCCTGGCACTCCCCGCAGCGCCCGACCCACTTGGAGGTCTGCCAGCCGCACTCCGAGCACCGGTAGGCCGCCTTCGCGGTCTTCGCCTTCCCCATGCGCCGAAAGCGTAGAGGCCGGGGGTGACAGGGCGCGCTCCGGCCGCGCTCAGGCGGCCATGGCCTGTCGGGTTCTCTCGATCAGGTCGCCCAAGTGGTCGGCCACGACGCCGGGGCGTTCCATCATCGCCATGTGGCCGGCGGACGGGACGACCTCCAGCCCGGCGTCCGGGAGGCAGTTGGCGATCTTGAGGCCGTGCTCGACCGGGGTGAGCATGTCGTGCTCCGCGCCGATGACGAGGTTGCGGGCGCCGGCGAGGGACGCGCAGTCGCTGATCACCTCGGTCGTGATCATCGAGCGGAGGTAGTCGACGAAGGCGTCCATCCGGGTCTCGGTCATCATCTGCTCGGCGAACGCGACGGCCGCGGGGCTGGCGTCGGGGCCGAACGCGATCAGGTCCTCGATGAGCGTGGCGGACTCGCGGCCGAGGTGGCGGACCTTCTCCACCGCGCCGGAGCCGGCGCCCAGGGCGCCGAGGGCGCGGGGGAGGAGGCGGTGGCCGACGCGCGCGAGCAGGGCGGGCATGCCCAGGGTGACCTCGCCGAGGCCGCCGGACGAGGTGCAGAGCAGCCCGGTGGCGACGACCTTGCGGCCGATCAGGCCGGGGTTCTCGTCGGCGTAGCGCAGGATGGTCATGCCGCCGATGGAGTGGCCGACGAGGACGACGGGCGTCTCCTCCGGGACGGTCGCCTCGATGACGGTGGCCAGGTCGCCGGCCAGCCGGTCGAGCGTGTAGCCGTCGCGGGCGCCGCCGTCGGAGCGGCCGTGGCCGCGGTGGTCCCAGAAGACGAGGCGGCCGAGGCCGCGCAGGGCCTTGCGCTGGAAGTGCCAGGAGTCCTGGGTGAGCGTCCAGCCGTGGCAGAACACGACGGCGAGGTCGGTGCGGTCGTCGCCGTCGATCTCGGCGTACAGGCGCGTGCCGTCCTCGGCGCGGACGGGGACGGGCCGGCCGCGCAGCGACCCGAACGGCTCACCGGCGTGCGGGTCGGGACGCAGTTGCAGGCGGCGCATGGCCCGGCGCTGGGCGGCGAGCCCGGCGCCCGCCCCGGCCGCGCCGAGCGCCGTGGCGGCGAGGAGGCCGCGGACGCTTCCCCGGGCGACGGCGCGGCGCCTCGGGGGCGTCCCCTGAAGGGCGAGACGGCTCGTCCTGGTGGCACGGCCCATGGCACGTTCCTCCCGTTCCGGCGGTGACCGAATTCCGGCGGTGACCGAATTCCTGCAGCGGCCGACCAGTCGGTAACTTCAGGGGCAACGCCACCACAAATTGACGGCATAGTCCACCTCAAGGGAGGCCCCGCCCTCGTCCTGCTCGCGCAGAAAGGCCTCGGCCAGGTCGGGCGGGAACTCGATCCGCAGTACGGCTTCGAGGTCGTCCCGGTTCTCGAAGGACCAGCGGATCGTCAGCGGCTCCCGGGTGAAGCCGTGCCGCGTCCAGAACCGTTCCACGGCTCCGGGGTCGTACTTCGGGAGGCTCCGCTGGAACCAGCGGCCGAACGTGGACCGCGTGGCATCGTTGTCGATGATGAAGACCGCCCCGCCGCGCCGGACGACCCGTTCCAGCTCGGCCAGGCCCGGCTCGCATCCCGGGCCGAAGAAGTAGGCCCACCGGACGTGGACGACGTCGATCGAGGCGGCCGGAACCGGCAGTGCCTGGGCCGCGCCGACACGAACGGTGACGTGGGGAAGGTCCCGCGCCCTCCGGGAGGCCGCCGCGGCGAGGCCCGCGTGCGGCTCCACGCCGATCACCCGGTTCGCGTCCGCGGCGAAGAACGGCAGGTGGAAGCCGGTGCCGCAGCCGAGGTCCAGGACGTCCGACCCCTTCCACGGGCGGATGGCGCGCATCGCCTCCGGCAGCACGCCGTCGGGGTCCACGGCACGGTTCTCCAGCTCGTAGACCTGGGGGGAGTTCCAGATGTTGGGGCTCGGCACGGCGCCCCGGGCGATCTCGGCCACGGGAACAGAGGGTAGCCAGAGCAATCAGGATCACGCGGGGCGAAGGTTTCATCACAGCCGTGGCCGCATAGGCTTTGCCTTGCGAGCATCGCCCTACGAACACCACCGAACGACCATTCTCGGCGAGGAAGCCTTGACTCCGCAGCACAACGGTGTCTCTTCACCGGCGCTCCGCGTACCGGACGCGCCGATCACGCTCTCGACCGCGTCGGTGTACCCGGAGAAGGTACCGAGCGCCTTCGAGATCGCCGCGCTGCTCGGGTACGACGGCATCGAGGTCATGGTCTCCACGGACGCCTCGTCCCAGGACCTCAACGTCCTGCGGCGACTGTCCGACTACCACCAGGTCCCCATCAAGTCGATCCACGCGCCCTGCCTGCTGCTCACGCAGCGGGTGTGGGGGCGTGAGCCGTGGGGAAAGCTGGTGCGGTCCAAGGAGGTCGCGGAGGAACTGGGCGCGGACGTCGTCGTCGTGCACCCGCCTTTCCGGTGGCAGCGCGACTACGCCAAGGAGTTCGTCGACGGCCTCGCCCGCATGCAGGACGAGACGGACGTCCTCTTCGCCGTCGAGAACATGTTCCCGCTCAAGGCGCGCGGTGCCGAGGCGGGCATGTACCTCCCCGACTGGAACCCGGTCGACCAGGACTTCCCCTACGTGACGCTCGACCTGTCCCACTCTGCGGTGTCGGGCTCCGACCCACTCGAGATGGCGGGGAGTCTCGGCGACCGCCTCCGGCACATCCACCTCGCCGACGGCGTGGGCATCACGAACAAGGACGAGCACCTCGTGCCCGGCCGCGGCAACCAGCCATGCGGGACGCTCCTGGAGAACCTCGCCGAGGACGGCTTCCGCGGGCACATCGTCCTGGAGATCAACACGCGCCGCGCGTCCAGCCGCGTCGAGCGGATGGAGGACCTCGCCGAGGCGCTGGCCTTCGCGCGCCTGCACCTCGCCGCCGCCCCCCACACCTGGGAGGTCACGTCGGCGGGTGAGATCACCCGCCGGGGCGTGCGGTGACCGACGCGGTGCGTCCGGGGGGCCGCCCGGCCTCGCGCGGGCGCCGTCCCGGCCCGACCGAGACGCGCGAGAAGATCCTCGCCGAGGCGCGCGAGCTGTTCGCTGAGAAGGGCTACGACGGCGCCTCGCTGCGTGCCATCGCCCGCGCCGCCGGTGTCGATCCCGCCCTCGTCCACCACTTCTTCGGCAACAAGGAGGGCGTGTTCATCGAGGCGATGCGCTTCCCGCTGGATCCGTCGATCCTGCTGCCGCGCATCATGGCCTACCCCAGAGAGCGGGTGGGCGAGGCGATGGTCCGGACCTTCCTGGAGGTGTGGGGCGACGATGAGCGCCGCGCTCCGCTGCTCGCCATGCTGCGCTCGGCGATGACCAACGAGCGCGCGGCGGCGATGATGCGCGAGTTCGTCACGCAGGCCCTGTTGGGGCGGGCCAAGCAGGCCACGGGCGCCCCGTCCCTGGCCATCCAGGCGGCGGCCGGGCAGATGATCGGCATCATGATCATGCGCTACGTGCTGCGCATCGAGCCGATGGCGTCCGCCACCGAAGAGGAACTCGTCGAGCTGGTGGCCCCGACCCTCCAGCGCTACCTCCTTTCCTGACGCGAACCGCCCTGACGCCGACCGTCCCGACTCGGAGATGACCCTGTCCGCCCTTGACCGGGGCGTCCTTGTCCGCATAAATTCAACATATGATGAGTTCCAGTGTTGCGGTGAGCGTGCGAGACCTCCGGGTGGCGCGCGGCGGCCGGGAGGTGCTGCACGGGCTCACCTTCGACGTGCCGAAGGGCTCGATCGTGGGACTGCTCGGGCCGAGCGGCTGCGGGAAGACGACCCTGATAAGGGCCCTGGTCGGCGTCCAGATCGTCAAAGGCGGGACGGTGACCGTCCTCGGCGACGACGCCGGCTCGCCGGGTCTGCGGCGCCGCGTCGGATACGCGACGCAGTCGCCGGCCGTGTACGCGGACCTGACCGTCGCCGAGAACCTGCGCTACTTCGCGTCCGTCTTGGGCGCGCCACGCACCGACGTGGACCGCGTCATCGACGAGGTCGGGCTCGGCGCGAGCCGCGACCAGACCGCGGCGACGCTGTCGGGCGGCCAGCTCAGCCGCGCCAACCTCGCCGTCGCGCTGCTGGGCGCGCCCGAGATCCTCGTCCTGGACGAGCCGACCGTGGGCCTCGACCCGGTGCTGCGCCAGGAGCTGTGGGAGCTTTTCCGCGAGCTGGCGGGACGAGGCGTCACGCTCGTCGTGTCCAGCCACGTCATGGACGAGGCGGGCCGCACCGACCGGCTCCTGCTCATGCGCGAGGGCCACATCCTCGCCGACGGCACCCCGGACGGCCTGCGCCACCGCACCGGCGCGCAGGACCTCGAAGAAGCGTTCCTCCACCTGATCGCCGAGAAGGCAGGGAGCCCGGCATGAGTCCCGCGATCGCACTGGCCACGATGCGGCGCATCCTCACGCAGCTCAAGCACGACCACCGCACGCTCGTCCTGCTGATCGGGGTGCCGGCGCTGCTGATGGTCCTGCTGAGGTACGTGTTCGACGAGCCGATGCTCTTCGACCGGCTCGGGCCCATGCTGCTCGGCCTGTTCCCGTTCATCGTCATGTTCCTCGTGACCAGCGTCGCCACGCTCCGCGAGCGGACGAGCGGCACGCTGGAACGGCTGATGACCATGCCGCTCGCCAAGCTCGATCTGCTGCTCGGCTACGCGCTCGCGTTCGGCCTTATCGCGCTCGTGCAGGTCGGCGCCGTCCTGCTGGTCTCGCTGACCTGGCTGGGCCTCGACCTGAACGGCTCGCTCGGCTCGCTGGTCCTGGTCGCCCTGCTGAACGCGCTGCTCGGCATGTCGCTCGGCCTGTTCGCCAGCGCGTTCGCCCGGACCGAGTTCCAGGCCGTCCAGTTCATGCCCGCGTTCGTCCTGCCGCAGCTGCTCCTGTGCGGCCTGATCGTCCCGCGCGAGGAGATGGCGTCCTGGCTTCAGGCGATCTCGCACGTCCTGCCGCTCACGTACGCGGTCGAGGGCATGCAGGAGATCAGCGCCAGCGCCGACTTCACCGGCACCCTCGCCCTGGACGTGTCCGTCATCGCCGCGTTCACCATGGCCGCCCTCCTCCTGGGCGCCGTGACCCTCCGCCGCAGGACCGTCTAGCCACGTGGGGCGACCCCTTGGGACGGCCTGCGGTTTACCGGGAGAGGCGGGGTCGCCGCAATAGGACACCTGGGCCAAAGTAGGCCATCTCGCGCCGACCAGGCTGGTAGCTTCGGCGCCATGACCCCCCGAGATCTTCCTGGCCCGCCCGTGTCGCAGCAGCAGGGGTCTCAGCAGCCCGGTGAGCCTCCCGCTGCTGCGGCACGGCCGGGCGCGGGTCCCGGTGGCCCCGAAGCGCCGCAGGCCCCGCGGGGGCCGGGCGGGCCGGAGGACGCCGGCGCGGGGAACGGCGGCGCGGACAGCGCGTTCTGGGCCGGGTCGGACGGGAACGGTCCGCTCAGGCGCAAGCGCCGCTGGCCCCGGGTCCTCATCGCGGTCGGGGTGTTCGTGGCGCTGGTCGTCGCGGGTCTCGGCGGGCTGGCCTGGCAGCGGCAGTCGTCCTACAACGGCAACATCGACCGGATCGAAGGCGTGATGCCGGACGACGGGTCGAACAGGCCGGGCCCCAACGTGAAGGGCACCGAGAACTGGCTGCTCGTCGGATCGGACTCCCGGGCGCAGAACGGCACCACAGGGCAGGGGAACCAGGTCTGGAAGCCCGGCCAGCAGCGCACCGACACGATCATGCTGCTGCACCTGCCGGCGGACCGGAAGAAGGCCTACATCGTCTCGTTCCCCCGCGACTCGTGGGTCGAGGTCCCCGGCCACGGCAACCAGAAGATCAACGCGGCGTTCTCCTACGGCGGGCCGAAGCTGCTGATCGAGACCGTCGAGAGCCTCACCGGTATCCGGGTCGACCACTACGGCGCGATCGACTTCGAGGGGTTCAAGTCGATGACGGACGCGCTCGGCGGCGTCACCGTCGACATCAAGGAGACCGTGTACGACCCGGCCCGCAAGAAGAACTGGACGGCGGGCAAGCAGAAGCTGGACGGCGAGGAGGCGCTGCTCTTCGTCCGGCAGCGCTACAACCTGCCGAACGGCGACTTCGACCGGATCAAGCGGCAGCAGGCGTTCCTCGGCGCCCTGGCCAAGCAGGCCGCCGACCGCGGGACGCTCACCAACCCGCTGAAGCTCGACCGGTTCCTGTCCGCGCTCACCAACTCGATCAGCGTGGACGAGGGCGTGTCGGCGGGCGACCTGCGCTCGCTGGCGCTGAGCATGCGCAGCGTCCGGGCCTCGGATGTGATGTTCATGACGGCGCCGCACAAGGGGACCGGCATGCGCGGCAGGCAGAGCGTCGTGTTCTTGGACGCGGCGAAGGCGAACGCGCTGTTCGAAGCCGTCAAGACCGCCAGGATGGCGGAGTGGGCCGAGCGGCACGGCGCCGGCAACAGCCTCGGCACGGTCTCGTGATCGCGGGCTCCGGGCGGGCATAACCTGATCGGAGACGACGGTTCACGAGTCGGCGGTTTCACGAGCCGGCCGTTCCGTGAGTCGGCCGTTCCATGAGTCGGCCGTTCCATGAGTCGGCAGGGTCCACCCGAGGGGTTCGCACAGTGCTTCGTCAGGCGTTGCTCGTCGCGTCGCGCAGCGGCGGCGCGCGCAGGGTCGTGGAGACCGCGCCGTTCAGCGGCGACGTGGTCCGCAGGTTCATCGCCGGTGAGTCGATCGAGGACGCGGCGCGCGTCACCGGTGAACTGACCGGTGAGGGGCTGCTCGTCACCCTGGACGTCCTGGGCGAGGGAACCCATGACCAGGGGCGGGCCGAGGTGAACGTCCTGCACTACATCGAACTCCTGGAGCGCCTGGGCGCCGCCGGTCTCGGCACGCGCGCCGAGGTGTCGCTGAAGCTCTCCGCCGTGGGGCAGACCTTCGACGAGGACCTCGCGCTCGGCAACGCGCGCCGGATCTGCACGGCCGCGCGTTCGGCCGACACGACGGTCACCCTCGACATGGAGGAGCACACCGCCGTCGACTCGACGCTGCGAGTCGTCCACGAGCTGAGGCGTGACTTCCCTGACGTCGGGGCGGTCATCCAGTCGTACCTGCGCCGTGCGGAGGAGCACTGCGCAGAACTCGCCTACGAGGGTTCGCGTGTGAGGCTGTGCAAGGGCGCCTATGCCGCTCCTGCCGCGGTGGCCTTCACCGACAAGGAAGAGATCGACAAGTCGTACGTGCGGTGCATGAAGGTGCTGATGGCCGGCAAGGGCTACCCGATGCTCGCCACCCACGACCCCCGGCTCATCGAGATCGCGGGCGCGCTGTCGGTGCTGCACGAGCGTGACGCCGCCTCGTTCGAGTACCAGATGCTCTACGGCATCCGCCCGCAGGAGCAGCGGCGGCTCGCGGCGCAGGGCGCGCAGGTCCGCGTCTACGTCGCCTACGGCCGGGAGTGGTACCCGTACTTCATGCGCCGTCTCGCGGAGAGGCCCGCCAACCTCCGGTTCTTCCTGCGCTCCCTCGCCGGGCGGTCCTGACCCGTCCCGGCTATAGGCTGGACCGGTTGCAGGAACCCCACGTCAAGGTGTGTCGATGATCGCGATTCTGGGTGCCGGGAAGATGGGCGAGGCGCTGCTGTCCGGGGTGCTGCGGGCAGGGCGGCGCCCGTCCGAGCTGATGGCCACCGTGCGCCGCGAGGAGCGCGGGGCGCTGCTGCGGGAACGGTACGGCATCGAGATCGTGCCGAACACGGAGGCCGCGGCCAAGGCCGAGACGCTGATCCTCGCGGTCAAGCCGCAGGACATGGGCGTCCTGCTGGACGAGATCGGGCCGCACATCCCGCCCGGACGGCTGGTGATCTCGATGGCGGCGGGCCTCACGACCGGCTTCTTCCAGGACCGGCTGCCGGAGGGCGTGCCCGTCGTCCGCGTCATGTCGAACACGCCCGTCCTCGTCGACCAGGCGATGAGCGTGATCTCGGCCGGATCGCACGCGGGGGAGGAGCACCTCAAGCTCGCCGAGGAGCTGCTGAGCCCGGTCGGGAAGGTCCTGCGGATCCCCGAGTCGCTCCAGGACGGCGCGACGGCCCTGTCCGGCAGCGGTCCCGCGTACTTCTACTACCTGGTCGAGGCGATGGTGGACGCGGGCATCCTGCTCGGCATGCCGCGCGCCGCCGCGCTGGAGATGGTCGTCCAGTCCGCCGTGGGCGCGGCCGTCATGCTCCGCGACTCCGGCGAGCACCCGGTGATGCTGCGCGAGGCCGTCACGTCCCCCGGCGGGACGACGATCTCGGCGATCCGCGAGCTGGAGCGCCACAGCGTCCGCGCCGCCGTCGTGGAGGCCATCGAGGCCGCCCGCGACCGGGGCCGCGAGCTGGCGAGCGGCTGATCCCCGAAAAAGTTCAGAGTTGAATTGATCCCGTACGGGGTTTCTCCCGTGTTAGGAAGTATGGGACTCATACTGCGCCTGCTCGTCGCCGCCGGACTGGCGGCCGACGCCTACGTGCACTGGGTGTTCGCGCCCGACATGGCCTTCGTGCAGGGCGGCGCCATCGGGGGAGACCTGCTGTTCCGCATCCAGGCGGCGGTCGCCGCCGTGGTCGCCGTGCTGATCCTCGCCTACGCGAACCGCTGGGTGTACGCGCTGGCCTTCCTGGTCGCGGCCAGCGCGGTCGGCGCGCTCCTGTTCTACTACTACGTCGACGCGGGCGCGCTCGGTCCGCTGCCCGCCATGCACGAGCCGGTCTGGTACACCGAGAAGACGATCAGCCTGGTCGGCGAGGGCGTCGCGGCGCTCGCCGCGCTGGCGGGCTTCTTCACCGCGCACCGCGCGAAGCGCGCGGACGACGAGCTTCCCGAGCCCGAGCGCGCGGGTCGCCTCTAGGTCATGACGTGGCGCGAACCCCCGCCGATATCCTTGAGACGATCTTGGAGGCGGGGGGAGCGGGGATGCGAGACCGGGGCGAGCGTCCTGCCGGCATGCCGTTCCCGGCGTCCGCCCTGCACCGGGCACTGCTCAAGATCGGCGTCCCGCGCTTCATGGCCGACCACTCCGCCGCACTCCTCGCCGCGCTCGTTCCCGGCCGCCGGCGCGGGAAGGACGAGCGGTCCGAGCGGTAGCGGTCAGGCGGCCCGTTCCTTCCGGTGCGAGCGGTCCGGGGCGGCGGGGGGCCGTGACCGTGCGGACGAAGCGGGCGGTCTCCCTCATCGCTGCGGCGGCCTCCGGCAGGACGCGGTTCAGGATCTGGAAGACGTGCATCTGACCGTCCCAGATCTGGAGTTCGCAGTCCGCCCCGGCGCGGTCCAGGGCGTCCGCGAGGGCCTCGGCCTCGGGACGCAGCACCTCGTCCCCGCCGACCTGGATCAGGACGGGCGGGGTGTCCTGCCACGCGCAGGTGAGCAGGGCCAGCCGCGGGTCGTCGAATCCGGCCGGCCCCACGACGAGGCGGGCGACCCGGCGTGCCGAGACGGCGCTGATGTACGGGTCGCGGGCGCGGCGCTGCTCGCGGAGGGAGAGTTCGCAGGTCAGGTCGACCCAGGGGGAGAACAGGACGAGCCCGGCGGGGCTCGGCAGCCCGAGGCGGCAGATCTCGCCCGCCAGCGTCGCGGCGAGGTGCCCGCCCGCGGAGTCGCCCGCGAGGACGATCCCGGACGCGGGGACGCCGCGGGCCAGGAGCCAGCGGTACGCGGCGACGGCGTCCTCGAGCGGCGCGGGGAACGGGTGCTCGGGCGCGAGGCGGTACCGGGGGGCCAGGACCGGCAGGCCGGTGTCGAGGGCCAGCCGCGAGGTGATCGGACGGTGCGTGCGCGGGGAGCAGACCACGTAGCCGCCGCCGTGCAGGTAGAGGACGGCGCCTTCGGAGGCGCCCCCGGCGTCGCGGGAGACGACCCATTCGCCGGTCACGGGACGCTCGTCGCGGCCGGTTCCGAGCTGCGGATCGTTCAGCGGCAGGACGCGGACGCGGGAGCCCGGCCGCATCAGCAGTGACGCGGCGTCCACCGTCGAGCGGGCGGTGCGGATGCCGCCGGCGTGGCCGGGGACGCGGTGCAGGACCGGGCGGGCGCCCAGGCGGAGCGCGCTGCTGATCGCGCGGCTGCGTACGCTCGGGCCCATCTACACCCCATCCGTTGGTAAATCCCGTATTACCGGTATGCCCATATTCGACGTGTTATCCACGTCACAGGTTCGCCTCGCGAGGCCGGGCCCTCCCCCGCGGGAGGCGGCGGCATCGTGTGAGCCAGGCCACGTGACGGAGGCGATACCGTGAGGTCATGAGCAGTCCCGCGCCCTCCCCGCCCTCCGCCCCCGAGAACTGCGGGCTTGCGGTCTTCTGGGACGAACGGCTCACCTCCTACGACTTCGGCGCCGGGCATCCCATGAACCCGGTGCGCGTCGAGCTGACGATGGCGCTGGCCCGGGAGCTCGGCGTCCTGGACCGGCCGAACGTGCGGGTGTCGGCGTTCGAGGCCGCGGGCGACAAGCTGCTCCGGCTCGTCCACGAGGAGCCCTACATCGCGGCCGTGAAGCACGCCGGAGGTACCGGGCTCCCCGAGGTCCGGTACGGCATCGGAACCCCCGACAACCCCGTGTTCCTCGGCATGCACGACGCGTCCGCCCTGGTCGCGGGCGCGTCCGTCGCGGCGGCCGAGGCGGTGTGGACGGGACGCTCCGAGCACGCCGTCAACGTCTCCGGCGGCCTGCACCACGCGCTGAGCGGCGCCGCCAGCGGCTTCTGCGTCTACAACGACCCGGCCATCGCGATCGCGTGGCTGCTGGAGAACGGCGCCGAGCGCGTCGCCTACGTCGACATCGACGTCCACCACGGCGACGGCGTCCAGGCCGCGTTCTACGACGACCCCCGCGTTCTGACGATCAGCCTGCACGAGACGCCGCGGACGCTGTTCCCCGGCACCGGCTTCCCGAACGAGACGGGCGCGGACGGCACGTCGGTCAACATCTCGCTGCCGCCCGGTACCGGCGACCGGCCGTGGCTGCGGGCGTTCAACGCGGTCGTCCCGCCGCTGCTGCGCAGGTTCCGCGCGGACGTCCTGGTCACCCAGCACGGCGCCGACGGCCACGCGCTCGACCCGCTCGCGCACCTGACGCTCAGCGTGGACGGGCAGCGGACCGCCTACGGCCTGCTGCACCGGCTCGCGCACGAGACCGCGGGCGGCCGCTGGATCGCCACCGGGGGCGGCGGCTACGAGCTCGTGCAGGTCGTGCCGAGGGCGTGGACGCATCTGCTGGCCGAGGCGGCGGGCGGGCCGATCCCGCCGGACACGCCGACCCCGGAGGAGTGGCGCGAGTTCGCCCGGCTGCGCACCGACGAGATCGCCCCCCGCCGGATGACGGACGGCACGGATGTTGTGGAGGTCAGTACGTGGGGGAGCGGCTACGACCCGGCGAATCCTGTCGACCAGGCGATCCTGGCGACGCGGCGGGCGGTGTTCCCCGAGCACGGCCTCGACCCGATGACGGACGAATGACGGCTGGGACACCGGGCGGGGCGCCGTCCGGGGCGGGCGCGCCCGAGACGAAACCGGCGCCGACCAGGGACGAGCTGCGCACCCACCTCGTCCGGACGATGATCGCCGGTGAGGTGGCGACGCCGCGCCAGAACAACCTCCTGCACTACCGGCGGATGGCCGCGGGCCGGCCGTACTACCAGTTCGGGCTGGAGCTCAAGCCGTCGTGGACGGAACGGACCGTGCTGGAGATGATGGTCGAGCGCTGCGGCGTCGACCCCGACCCCCGGCACATCTACGGCGACGACACCATCGACCCCGAGATCACGCTCGACACGCTGGAGGCGATGGGCGAGCGCATCGGGCTCGCCGCCCGGCGCCGGGAGAACGTCGTGATCGCGACCGGGCATCCGGCGACGCTGACCCCGCTGTACCAGGAGGTCGCGCGAGCCCTGGCGGGGGCGGGCTGCCGGGTGCTGACGCCCGCGGAGGGCTGGACGTACGAGATCGAGTCCGGCTACTACGGCGACCTCGACGTGCGCCGCATCGTCTACGCCGACCCCGGTGTGGCGATGCTGGAGGGCGACGACTTCCGGACCCACCACACGCATGATCCGCACCCGATGGAGGCCATGCTCCGCGAGCTGGCCGATACCGCTTCCGGGGATGCCGCGGGAGCTAAACCCAATATTTGGCCGGATCTGGCCATCGCCGATCACGGCTGGGCGGGAGCCGCCGGCGAGGCGGGCATCGACACCGTGGGGTTCGCGGACTGTAACGATCCCGCGCTGTTCGCCGGTGCCGCCGAAGGCAAGATCGACGTGGTCGTCCCGCTCGACGACGGCGTGGCCTCGCACCACTATGCGCCTCTGACCGCGTACATCCTTGATCATGCGGGCCTGTACCCGTCCGCCTGACCTCAGCGCGGCACAGGTGCGCCCGCCGTCCGGGGCGACGTGGCGCCGTCTCGGTCGTCACTGCGTGTGACAGGGCGGCCCTGGCGGGACGGATGGGCTTGTGCGACGCCCTCGGGAGTGCAGGAACCGCAGGTCAGTCGAGGGTTTCGGTGGACAAGCGTTCGTGGCGCCACTCCATGTGCCGTTATGTCCACGCTCCGTACGGAATCAGCACTGTGTCCCTGGGGTCAGGTCAGGATACGGAAATGTGCGGAACTCCCCTCTTGCGACTGCCGATACGCGATTTACGCTGGAGGAAGTACACGTGCGTGATCAAAGTCACCCAAAGGGCCGGTGCGCGGCACGTGTGGAAGAGGGCGTCCGATGACCTCAGGCGAGCGACCTCTGAGCGAGGTCAGGTTCCTGACCGTGGCCGAAGTGGCCTCGGTGATGCGGGTGTCCAAGATGACCGTCTACCGCCTCGTCCACTCCGGCGAGCTGCCCGCGATCCGCGTGGGCCGTTCGTTCCGGGTTCCCGAGCAGGCCGTTCACGACTACCTGCGCGACGCGTACATCGAAGCCGGATAACGGGTAAGGGCGGGGCATGAGCCATGACCCCGCCGGATACTCCGCACCCGGCCGTGCAGGGGGCATCGGGACCGACCCCCGGGGACGTCCCGAAGCTGGGGAAGCAGGGCGAGGACCGGTAAGCCGGTCCGGACACCAGCGGGACGGGCCGCGGCGACCACCCGGTGGCCGCCGGGACCCGCCCGCGCGAAGCGGTGCCCGGCGCCGCGCCAGGCGCGGCGCCGGACTCCGCATGCCCGCCGGACGCGGGCCGCCGCGACGCAGCGCGCCGTGGGACAGGGCGGGGCGTGAACCCCCTCAGTGCAGCGGTACCCTTGGACGTCGGCCCGTGCGCGCGTTTCGAGTGATCCTCGCCTGCGGCACGACGGTCTTCTGCACATCACCCGATTCGCCGAGTGAGGTCCCATGGGCTCTGTCATCAAGAAGCGCCGCAAGCGCATGGCCAAGAAGAAGCACCGCAAGCTGCTGAAGAAGACGCGCATCCAGCGCCGCAACAAGAAGTAGTCGTCCGCCGGCCACTCAGCCGTAAGGGGTGGGGCGCACAGTGTCCTCGATGCCCGCCGCCGCGGCCCGTGTCGTCCTCGTCACGGGCGTCTCCCGTTTCCTGGGGGCGCGGGTCGCGAACACCCTGCAAGCCGACCCGGGCATCGAACGGGTGATCGGCGTGGACACCGTGCCGCCCGAACTGCCCGGCGTGTCGCTCGGCCGCACCGAGTTCGTCCGCGTCGACATCCGGACGCCGAGCATCGCGAACATCATCGCGTCGGCCGGGGTCGACACCGTGGTGCACCTGAACCTGGTGACCTCCTCGTCCGTCCCGCGGGCGAAGGTGAAAGAGCTCAACGTCATCGGCACGATGCAGCTGCTCGCGGCCTGCCAGCGCTCGCCCGACATGCGCAAGCTCGTCGTGCGCTCGTCGGCCGCCGTGTACGGCTCGTCGCCGATGGACCCGGCCGTGTTCACCGAGCAGGACCAGCCGGCCGAGGCGCCCACGTCCGGGTACGCCAAGGACGCGGTCGAGGTCGAGGGCTACGTCCGGGGACTGATGCGACGCCGGTCCGACCTCACGGTGTCGGTGCTCCGGTTCGCGAACTTCCTCGGTCCCGGGGTGGACTCCCCGCTCAGCCGGTACCTGCATCTGCCGGTCGTCCCGACGGTGCTCGGCTTCGACCCGCGGCTGCAGTTCGTCCACGCGGACGACGGCGTCGAGGTGCTGCGCCGCATGACCGTCGAGGACCACCCCGGCTGCTTCAACGTCGCGGGCGACGGGGTCCTGCTGCTTTCCCAGGCCCTGCGCCGCGCCGGACGCCCGTACGTGCCCGTCCCGTCGCCGTCCATCTCCGTCCTCGGCGACATGGGACGGCGCTTCGCGGGCCTGTCCGGCTTCTCACCGGAACTGCTGCGCTGGCTGACGTACGGCCGCGTCATCGACACCGCCGCCCTGGAGGACGAGCTGGCGTGGCGTCCCAAGTACAGCTCCGAGGCCGCCTTCGCGGACTTCGCCGGCGCCGAGGGCTTCGGCCACGGCGGGCTGACCTCGCTGTTCGGACGGCTGTGAGTCCCGAGGAGATGCCAGGATGATGAACGCCCACCGCAAGGACGACGACGAGGGCGCCCAGGTCATCCCCCTCGACCCGGCCCGCCAGGATGACGACGGCGCGTCCGGCCACTCCCGCCGCGGCCCTTTCGAGCCCGGCCAGATCGAGCGCGGCATCGCGTCCGGGCTGGCGTTCCTGCGGCGCCGCCTGACCGGCGACTACGAGGTCGACGAGTTCGGCTTCGACCCGGAGTTCAACTCCACGGTCCTCCTGCCCATGGCCCGCGCGCTCTACGAGCACTGGTTCCGCGTCGAGATCTCCGGTGTGGACAACATCCCGGACGGCGGCGCCCTCCTGGTCGCCAACCACTCCGGGACCATCCCCCTGGACGCGCTCATGCTGTCGGTCGCCCTGCACGACCATGCCGACCGCCACGTCCGCCTGCTCGGAGCCGACCTCGTCTACCAGATCCCGCTCCTGGGGCACCTGTCCCGCAAGGCCGGGCACACGCTCGCCTGCAAGTCCGACGCCGCCCGGCTGCTCGGAAAGGGCGAACTCGTCGGCGTCTTCCCCGAGGGGTTCAAGGGCGTCGGCAAACCGTTCGCCGAGCGCTACCGCCTCCAGCGCTTCGGCCGCGGCGGCTTCGTCGGGACGGCCCTGCGCGCCGGCGTCCCCATCGTCCCCTGCGCCATCGTCGGCGCCGAGGAGATCTACCCGAAGATCGCCGACGTGCCCCCGCTGGCCCGCCTCCTCGGCCTCCCGTACTTCCCGGTCACCCCGACGTTCCCGCTCCTCGGCCCCGCCGGGCTCGTTCCGCTCCCGTCCAAATGGATGATCCAGTTCGGTGAGCCGATGACCCTGGAGGAGTACGAGGCCGACGCCGCCGACGACCCCATGACGGTCTTCGACATCACCGACCACGTCCGCGAGAACGTCCAGCAACTCCTCTACGACGCCCTCCTCCGCCGAGGCCCCGCCTTCCTCTGACGCCCCGTACCCGGTCAGCGTGCGGTGGTGGCGCGGCGCATCCCCCACAGCGATGCGTGCAGATGCCCGGCGAGCTCGTCCGGCACGCCGGCCTCCTTGGAAGTGGCGAGCATGTTCTCCAGCCCGGTCGCCTGCATCTCGGGGTTGGACTCGTCCGGGACCGGTCCGCCGGGGTCGGCGCCATCGACCGTGAACGGCAACATGCGCTCCATCCAGGGCCGGAGCACGTCGCGTTTGAACGCCTCCACGTCGCCGCCTTCCGCACGGATCAGCGCCACGGCGTGCTCCGCCCCGACGCCCATGCCGTACATGCCGCTCAGCGCGGCCATGTCGTACATGGCCGCGAACCCGGGGTCCTCGCCGACCCAGTGAGGGCGCCCGAGGGGGTCGAGTGCGGGGGCCGCACGGTCGAACAGGTCACGCGCGCCGCTGTAAAGGATGGTGGCATCGGCCGTCCCCACCGTCGGAGGACCGGCCATGATCCCGCCGGCGAGGAGTCGCGCCCCGTGCCTCCCGAGCCATCCGGCGAGTTCGCGCGCTTGGCGCGCGGAGCCGCTGGTGAGGTTGACGAGCGTCTCGCCGGCCAGTTTCCCCAGGACGGGTGTCAGCGTCTCACGGACGCTCGCGTCGTCCAGGAGGCATGCGATCGTCAGATCACCCGCCTCGATCGCCTCCTCCGCGCTCGACGCCTCCCGAGCGCCTCGCGCGAGGAGACCGCGTGCCTTCCCGGGGCTGCGGTTCCAGACCGTCACCTCCCGGCCGGCTCCGAGGAGCGCGCCCGCGAGCGCATATCCCATGGCTCCCAGTCCGAGGATGCTGATTCGTTCCTGTTTCCCGTTCATGCGATCCACTGTTCCCGGGGGCCGCGACACGCCACAAGAACGCACTTCAAAGTGCGTGGTTACCTAGGAGAAAGCCACGTGGGCCGGGAATTCCGGGACGTAAGCCGACCGTTACCCTGCCGGTGGGATGAGACATTCCGAGTACTATCGTCCCCAGCGGTCAAGGGGGAGACATCAACGAACCCGGGAACACCGAGCTGAGCCGACGTCCGCACGACGCCCCTCCGCGCCCCAACGCGCTGAGCGTCCTGGATCTGGCCCGCCAGTGGTTCATCCAGGGACGCCGGATCGACATGGGCGAACTGGGCGCCGAACTGGGCGTCAGCCGCGCCACGCTGTTCCGCTGGGTCGGCAACCGCGACCAGCTCACGGCCGACATCCTCCGCGACCTCGCGACCAAGACGTTCCACCGGGCCCTGGCCGCCCATGCGGACACCACCGGCGCCACGCGGGTCTCCGCAGTCATCGGCGACTTCGTCCAGATCCTCGCCGAGACAAGCTTTTTCGTCGACTTCGTCCACCGCGAACCCGAGCGGGCACTGAGGCTGCTCACCACGAAGGAGAGCCCCGTCCAGGGCTACGCGATCGAGCGCGTCGAACAGCTCCTCGACGAGGAGATCGACCCGCCCTCGGGTCCCGAGGCGATCCACCACCACGACCTGGCCTACTTGATCATCCGCATATGCGAATCGCTGCTCTACACCGACCTGATCACCGGCGACCCCCCGAACCCGGACATCGCCCGCCAGGCGATCTACGCCCTGATCCGCTGACGCGCCGGTCACCAGGTGGACGGGAAGAGCCGGTGCTTGAGAAGCCGGTCGACCCGGGCGGCCGCCGCCTCGGCGTCCCCGCAGAGGCACAGGTAGCCGCGCCGTCCCCACTGCGCCTCGTGGTAGGCCCGCGTACCACCGGGGGCGGCAAGGACGCTGACCACGATGCCGACGTCCCTGGTCGCCCGCGCGTGGACCCACAGCAGCGGAACGGGGACGGCGAACTCCTCACGGCGGTAGAACCTCATGAAGCGCCACCCTTGAGGGGAGAGCGCCATGGCCAGCTCGTCCAGGCACCGCACGGCCGTCTCGTGCCCCCGACGGGTGCGCCACCGGAGCAGATGACGCTCGGCCCGCACGGCTAGAGCCCGCACTTCGCCCATGCCACCTTCCCTCCCTCCAGCAGAGGGCGCGTCCCCCAGTCGTGGGCAAGGAGGGCGACCAACAGCAGCCCCCGCCCGTCGGTCGCCGCGTAGTTCTCCGGCCGCATGACCGGCTGCCCTTCCCCGCCGTCCCAGACTTCGATCACCGGAAGGCCGTCGCGCTCGTCCTGGAACACCCGGACGACGATCGGCCCGTCCCCGTGCACCAGCGCGTTCGTCACCAGTTCGGAGACGATGAGCCGCCCGGTGTGGTCGTCGGCGACGCCCCACTCGGCGAACCGCCCGGCGAGAAACCGCCGCGCCTTGGCCGGTGCCTGCTCAGTGGGGTCGAGGACGACGGTCGAATCGCATTCGGCGGTCGTTTCTTTTGTGAAAAGGTTCATCGCCGCCCACCCGCGCATCCTGTCCGATTTGCTCGGCTGGTGGCGAAAACGCATACTGCTTTGACCGGTTCGGGGGGAACTGTCAAAACGATCGCCTCGAACATCCCGACCTCCATTTCTGTCGACCCGTGGCCGAGCATCGCGCAAAGTGTCATCCTGGTGAATGCGTACGCGACGTCACAAGGCAACCTCGGAGCATGGCCTGGCATTCATTGGTGGTCATGGGTCATGACTGGTCATCGGGAGACACGAAATGCCGCAGCCCCCCAAGCGCCTCACCCCGTCGAACAGCGCCCTCGACCTGTTCGGCTCAGAGGTCCGCAGGTACCGCGTCCTCGCGAATCACAGCATCAAGCAGCTCGCGGACAAGATCCCCTACAGCGCGTCGTTCATCGGCGCGGTGGAACGCGCAGAATCCCACTGCGAACGCACCTTCGCCGAACACTGCGACACCGTCCTCGACACGAAGGAGGCCCTGGCCCATCTCCACGACGGCCTGTTCGGCGACAAGAAGGACGGCTTCCCCGAATGGTTCCGCAAGTGGCCTGGAGTCGAAGAGGAGGCGGAAACCCTCAAGGTCTACAGCCCGATAGTTGTCCATGGCCTGTTCCAGACTATGGACTACGCGAACACCCTCCTGTTCGACGATAGTCAGGCGGTAGAGTCCCGAATGGCTCGGCAGACGATCCTCTCCCGCACGAACCCCCCACCGCCTCGTCTCGTATACATCCTTCCGGAGTCCGTCCTCTGGTATGACGTAGGCGGCCCGGGTGTGATGCGACCCCAACTCAACTCTCTTGTGGAGGCCAACTCGGCTCGTGTCAGCGTCCAGATCGTGCCGAGTGGCGCTCGCCACCCGGGCAACGAGGGAGAGTTCATGATCGCGACGCTGCCCAGTGGCGAAGAAGTCGCTTACGTCGAGACGGGCGCGCGTGGGATCATGATGGACGCACGAAAGGACATCTCCACGCTCAGGGACAGGTTTGATGCGATCTCCACGCAGGCTCTCCCAACCGCGTTGAGCGTCGATCTGATCAACCGCACTATCGAAGAGAAGTGGACAGATGGAACGGGAACTGACCTGGCGTAAGTCGAGTCGCAGCGGTAGCTCCGGCGGCTCTTGCGTTGAGCTTGCTCAAGCAAAGGACCGTGTAGCGGTCAGGGACTCGAAGGACCCCCACGGGTCCATCCTCCTAGTACCCCGCGCAGCGCTGCGCGCTGCGGTTCGGGCTGCGGAGGAGTGAGGAAGCCATGGAGGCGGTGATCTGGCGCAAGTCGAGCCGGAGCGAGAGTTCCGGCGGCAATTGCATCGAGCTGGCCGGCACGGAGAGCATGGTGGCCGTTCGTGACTCCAAAGATTCGCACGGCCCAGTCCTGGTGGTGTCCCGTGCGGCGCTGCGTGACGCCATTCGGCGGGCTCCAGCCCGGTGAGCACGCCATGAACCACATGACCTGGCGTAGGTCAAGCCGTGGCGGACGCTTCCGGAGGAAGCGGCGTCGAACTGGTCAGCCATGGACCCGGTGAGTGGGGCGGCTTGAGGGGGCATGAGGCCAGGCGTGATCGAGAGGTGGCCGCGCTACTGGCGGCCAGGGCCTTCCTGGAGATCCGTTACCTCGCTGGGGACGCCCGGCGGGTGTCGGAGGACCGGTCACCCGAGGACGATCTGGAGCGCATCCGTTTCCTCGCCGACGTGTGCCACAACATGCCGGGGATCGCCCAACCACGCCCCTGGCGGCCGTCCCGCCGGGGCGCCCCCGGCAGCAGCGTCCAACAGGCGATGGCGAAACGGCCGATGGGCTGGGCATGGCACACCGCCGGTCCGGAAAAGCGCGCCTGGATGCTGCGCCACATCGAGAACGCCGGGCTCCAATGGACGCCACCGCCGCCCCTACCGGCTCGTCGCAAGGGCCCGTCGCCCATGACGCTGCGCCAGCGGGCGGGCGTGCTCCTCGGACGCTGGCCGGTCCGCCCCCCGGCCGGGCACCTGTCGCTTCCTCCGGAAGCGCACGTTCTCAAGGCCCTCGATAGCGATGCGATCTGCGCCCTGTACGAGGAGGCCGGACGGCTCCGGCTCGGCCTCGGCAAAGGCGGACCCTGGCTACGCGCCCACCTGGACGCCGACAGCGTCCACTACCTGGTACCGGATCCGGCGAGCTACTACTGGCCCGGCATGCCGAGTACCCGAGGCGAGATCGACTGGTGGCAGTGCACCGCGCTCCTGCGGATGTGCGACGGCGAGCAGGTCAGCGGCATGGTCGCCGTACTCCCGGAGACGTTCGCGGCGCTGCCCTCGACCCTCCCCCGACGGAAACAGGTGCGACTCGTCCACCACGCTCGGACCACCGAGCGGGACACCTACCTGTGGGGCCGAGATCACAAAGCCGAGTGCGACCCGCAACTCTGCGGCTTCGTCCCCGAAACCACCGGCGACCCTCCGCCGGACGACTGACGGGCTGCCCTCCATCACCCGGAGCGTCCCCACCGCGAACGCCGGGACCGGGGTCGCTGTCCGACCGCGCCTGATCGCCGTCTCGACCGGCGAGCGGACCACGAACCCGCCCGGGCTGGTGCGAGGTATCCAGCGAACGCGGCGTGCAGGCGCGGCATGTCGGCCGCGGCCACGCTCGCTGGAGCAGCGCTGCCGCCACCCGTAGTTGACTGGGTCCATGGAATATGTCGGCCGGGTGCCCGCGCCGCCGCTCGACCTGTTCATCGACGACATCTACTGCCTGACCGGGGTGCCGCGCCACCGCCGGATGAACGTCCCGCCGATGCCGTCGGGGCACCTGTTCATCAACCTGGGTGGACCCGCCCGCCTGTGGGATTCCGACCCGTCGGTGCCGTCGGAGGTGTTCACCGACGGGTGGTTCATGGGTGTATGGACCAGGCGTTTCCTCTACGAGTACCCCACACGGGTGCGGCTCGTCGGGGTGCACTTCAAGCCGTGGGGCATGTCGCCGTTCATCGACATGCCGGCGACCGAGTTGCGGGATCGATGGGTGCCGGTCGACGCCGTATGGCAACGGTCTGTGGACCGGATCCGCAACCAGGTCGGCGACCTCGCAACAGCCGGCGAGACACTGCGGGTAGTGGAGGAGGAACTGCGATCGCGGCTCGCCGAGGCGCCGTCGCGCGGTCTCGGCCTGGTCCAGCACACGGGCAGGAGGTTGGAGACCTCCCACGGCGCGATCCCGGTCGGTGCGCTGGCCGATGCCGCCGGGGTGAGCGGCAATCACCTGGCCACGCAGTTCAAGTCCCATGTCGGGGTCACCCCGAAGCGGGTGGCGCGGATCTACCGATTCGCGCGGCTGATCCTGTCCGTGGACGTCCTGCGGCCGGTCGACTGGACGGACCTCGCGCACACGGCGGGCTACTTCGACCGGGCCCACTTCACCAGGGAGTTCAAGGACTTCACCGGGCACACCCCGACCGAGTACCTGGCGCTCCGGCGACGGCTCCCCGCCGATCCGGGTTTCCCGCCTGACAGTGGTCCGATGCCCGCTGATTGATTTCTTACATGCCTGGTCGCCTCCCGGGACGACAAGATCGGGGCGTCCGGGCAGTAAGACTCCGAGGAGAATCCATGGGCACAGTGATCATGCACAACGTGGTGTCGGTGGACGGCTTCATCGCCGACGAGAACGATGGCGTCGGGCCACTCCACGACTGGTACTTCAACGGGGACACTCCGCTCACCGAAGACGTCGACCCCCAGTACGACCACTCGGGGACCGGGAGCGGCTTCAGGGTCTCGCGTGCGTCGGCGGAGTACGTCCGGCCGATGTGGGAGGCGATCGGCGTGATCGTGATGGGCCGCACCCTGTTCGACCTGGTCAACGGCTGGGAGGGGCGTCCGCCCGCGGGCGACCACGTGGTCGTCGTGTCCCACCGGCCCAAGCCCGAGGGCTGGCACCCTGAGGCGTCCTACCATTTCGTCGACGACGTGGCGGCCGCGATCGACAAGGCCCAGAAGCTCGCCGGGGAGCGAATCGTCAGTGTGAACGCCGGCGAAGTGGGCGGCCAGGTCCTCGCGGCCGGCCTGGTGGACGAGGTGGCGATGGACGTGGTGCCGGTGGTGTTCGGCTCAGGCAAGCGCTACTTCGGCAGCATCGACGGGCAGCATCTGCTGGAGGATCCCGACGTGGTCATCCAGGGCGACGGAGTGCTCCACCTGAAGTACAAGGTTCGCCGTGTCAAGGACGCGTGATCGCAGTGGAAGACCTCGACGCACATGCCCGCGCACTCATCGAGGCCAACCTGTACATGACGCTCGGCACCGCCGACGCCGATGGGCGGCCGTGGGTATCGCCCGTGTACTTCGCGACAGCCGACTACGCCGAGTTCTACTGGGTGTCCGCCCGCGACGCCGCCCACTCCCGCAACATCGCGCAGCGTCCCCAGGTGAGCATGGTCATCTTCGACTCGCAGGTACCGGCCTACCACGGCCGTGCGGTGTACCTCTCAGGGACGGCCGCGGAACTCGCCGGCCGTGACCTCGACCGCGGCATCCAAATCTACCCGGGCCCGGTGACGCGAGGGGGGACCGGTCTGGCACTGGACGATGTCACTCCGCCGTCGTCCTATCGCCTCTACCGCGCGACCGTCACCGAGGCGTCCGTCCTCTGCCCGCGTGAACCCCGGCGACCGTGCCCGCTGCACTCGATCAACGCCGACCACCGAACGCCCGTCCTCCCGTGGCGGGACGCCCGGTAGCCCGCCGCGGCCGGACGCCGGTTCCACGGTGACGGCCGACCGTGCGGAGCCGCTCCCGACTCTGCGATGACTTCAGTGCTGGATCAGGCCGCCGACCGGGACGGGGGCGACGTGGCCGGTCGCCGGGAGCGTCCGGGCCAGGGCCAGGCCGATGTCGACCAGCGATGACCGGCGCAGGCGAGCGACGTCGGCGATCGGAGTCCAGGTCGGCTCGGCGGTGTCGCCGTTCGGCTCGGGCCGGAGTCGGCCGCCGGTGATGCGGACCTGGTAGAAGATGCCGACGTTGTGGTGCTCGGGACCACCGGGGATGGTGCGCTCGGCCGCGGGGATGACCCTTGAGTCCACGCCCAGCAGGCCCTCGACCGCCGCGTCGCAGCCGGTCTCCTCGGCGACCTCGCGGATCACCGCGTCGAACGGATCCTCCGCGTGCTCCACCTTGCCGCCCGGAAGAGTCCAGACGGACTCGCCCTTCGGCGGGATGTGACGGGCCAGCAGCACATGCCCGTCCTCGATGCACACGGCGTACGCCGCCAGCCGGAAACTCATCCTTGTATCTCCACAGGTTTCACTCACGCTCGGTGGGCACTAGATGACACATTGTCAATCTCTGGTGATCGGAGCTGTTCATGCGCAAGCTGATCCTGGTCGCGGCCGCCGTCGCGCTGACCCTGACCGGCCTCACGGGGACGGCCCAGGCCGACCCCGGCCCGTCCGCCCCGGCACCCGCCGGGCTCGGCGGCCTCGGCGGCCTCACTGACGGCATCCCCATCGTCAAGGATCTTCTCTGATCGCACCTGAGGCGGTGCACGAGGGTGCTCTTGCCGCGTCCCCGGCTACGCGTCGGGGGCGAGGTCGCCTCCAAGGCCGTCGCCCGAACCCGCTGACCTCAGCAGGGCCGCGTCCTGGAGGTAGCGGAGTCGGGGCGGTAAAGGGTCTCCTCGACGGCGGAGGCGAGGCGGGCGGCGTCCTTCTCGTCGTGGGCACCGACGGTGAGCGGACGCGGCCTGGCGCCGCGGTAGGCGGCTCTGCCCGGGGTCGGGCTGTCGATGATCCCGATGATGGGCTGGATCGCGTCTTCGGGACGTTGGCCCAGCAACCGTCCCAGAACGGCGGCGGCGCTCTTCATGCCCGTCCCCACGTCGCCGGCGAAGGCGGTGCGGACCAGGCGCGCGGGCCCCCAGGTGACGTAGCCGAGATCCGGGTTATGGCCGGTGGCGAGGATGCCGAGCAGCTCGTTCGCGCGACGCTGCTGGGCGTTCGACCGCCGGAAGGTGAACCCGTCGACCATCTCCAGGTCGTCGAACGCGATGGCGTCCGGACGGGCGCCCGGGACGGCGGTGTTCACGATGACCGGCCTGCCGGCGGCGCGCAGTGGGCCGGCAAGGCGGGTGACGAACACGTACTTGCTGAGGAAGAACAGCGACCAGGACGCCTCATGCCCTTCCGGGGTGCGGTGCCGGCGCCGCCGGATGAACGATGCTGCGAGTACCAGCGCGTCGATACGTTCGTGGTTCTCCTTCAGCTGGTCGGCCACGCGGCGGCCGTCCTCGACGAGTGTCAGGTCGGCCGCGACGAACTCGCCCCTGGACGGCGCCGAAGGAGACAGGCTCGCCGCGGCCGCGACGAGCGCCTCGAACTTGGCGCGACTACGTCCGACCACGACCACCCGGTGGCCTGTCGCGAGGTAGTGGCGCGCCAGGGCGGCGCCCATCCCGTCCGTGCCTCCCGTGACCACGATCGTCCTCACGCCACCCCTCCGATCATCCGGAGTCGGTGTCGGCACGCTCTACCGGCACTTCCCCACCAGGGACGACCTCGTGCGGGCCATCACCAGGGCCGACCTCGCGGGTTTCGCCGTCACGGACCTCCCTGACGGGGCGTCAGCGATCGACGGACTGCGACAGTTCTTCACCAGGACGCTGACGCACCTCGCCGCCAACAAGGCCATGATCGACATACTCGCCGGCGGACCACCCTCCGGCGCGGATCTTGAGCGTTGCCTCGCCCACCTGAGAGCCGTCGGCCGCGAAGCCGTCGAGCGATCCGCCGCCGACCGCAGCCTCGCCCCCGACGTGACCGCGGACGACATCGCCTACCAGGTGCTCGGCCTCGTCCGGATCATGCAACTCGTCTCCGACCCGGCGCCGGGCACGATCGAGCATCAGGTCGACCTCGCGCTGCGCGGGTTGGCCGCCTGACTCACGACCGGCGGTTCTCGCGTTCTCGGGCTGTCGCCATCAGGGCCTTCTGGCGACGCGCCGTTTGGTCGTGCAGCCAGTCCCGCCATGACGGCCCGGGGCGGCGGCTCAGTACCGCGAGCAGTTCGGGCGCCATGTCGTCGGTGTCCTTCTGGACGTCGTAGCCCGCGATCGTGAGGATCTCGGCGATCGCGTCCCGCATCGCGTCCGACGCGCCGACCGAGAGCATGATGGACGGGTCGCCGGCTCTGCGGCCCTCGCTCAGGGCGTCCATGGCGGCGGACTTCAGCATGTAGGGCACCTCCCAGCGGACGAAGACGCCCCCGCCCTCCTCATCGCTGAGCGGGTCGATGGTCACGCGGGCGCCCGCGCTGACCGAGGAGTCGGCGTCCTCCGGGACGACGGGGAGGCCGGCGGCGCCCAGATCGTCCTGGACCGCCCTGGCGAGTGCGGTGCGCCGGGCCACGGTGTCGTCGTGCCGCGGATCTTCCCCTGCCATACCGCCAGATCCTAGCCGTGGCCGGACGAATCGGCCGGTTGCCCGGCGTCCGGGGGTGATCCTTCGGCCGCTGCGCACACCGCTCCTGGGTTGGTTCGTCTGGGCGTGATGCGTCAGCGTCCGCTCGATGTCCCACTGGTGGTGGAAGGCGTCGTGGGCGTTGGTCCCGGCGACCTCGGGCCACGTTTGGGGGCCGCGTTCCGGATGGAGCAGGACGACGTCGGCCTCAGCCGCGTGTTCCATGGCCTGGCCCCATGCTGTGGCAGCCAGGCTCAGCGACCAGAGGGCGCCCGAGGCTGGAACCTGGTCGTAGGCGCGGGCACGGGCAAGGAGGACGTCGTCGTAGCCGGTGATGGTCCTGTCGCCGGTCAGCGCGGCGTCGACGAGCCGCTCGGCCCAGATGCGCAGGTTGTCGGTGACATGGCAGACGTAGCCGCAGGCGGTCCAGTCGAGATCGGGGTGCCGGAGACGGGCGTCCTCACCGTCCAGCAGATCGGTGTATCGCTGCGGGATCGCCGTGATGAGGTCGATCGCCTGTCCAGGTGTGATCGACCAGTCGTAACCGCACTCTCGGCACGGGTCTCCGTACCAGGCTGCGCCCCAGTTGTTCATGGTGGAGGAACTCCTTACACAGGCGTCCCGGCGGGTTCGTGTGACGGGTTCAGCGGTGCAGGGTGGTCTCGTGCTCCATGCGGGTCAGTTTGCCCGGGTTGCGGACGGCGTACAGGCCGGTGATGAGGCCGTCTTCGACGCGTACCGTGAAGACGGTGTCGACCCGGCCGTCCAGCCGCAGGAGCAGCGCCGGGTGGCCGTTGACCTGGGCCGGTCGCAGCGACGCGGCGCCGAACCTGCTCAACCCGGCGGCGAGGGCGGCGACCCGGCCGGCTCCCACGATCGGTTCCGGCGCGGCCTGGGCGACACCGCCGCCGTCGCCCAGGAAGACCACGTCGGGCGCGAGAACGTCGAGCAGATGCTGCAGATCGCCCGTCTCGGCAGCCCGCTGGAACGCCCTCAGCGCGCTGCGGGTCTCGGCCGCGGACACGGTCTCGCGTGGTCGGCGGGCGGCGACGTGGGACCGGGCCCGGTGGGCGATCTGGCGGACCGCGGCGGGGGTCTTGTCGACGGCGCCGGCGATCTCGTCGTAGGCCAGGCCGAACACCTCGCGCAGGACGAACACAGCCCGCTCGGTCGGGCCGAGCGTCTCCAGGACCAGCAGCATCGCCATCGAGACGCTCTCGGCCAGCTCGACGTCCTCGGCCACATCGGGGGCGGTCAGGAGCGGCTCGGGCAGCCACGGCCCGACGTAGGACTCCCTGCGGCGGCGAAGCGTCCGCAGCCGTCCGAGGGCCACGCGGGTGGTGATCTGGACCAGATAGGCCCGCGGGTCGCGCACGGTGTCCGGATCGACGCCGGTCCACCGCAACCAGGTCTCCTGGAGGGCGTCCTCGGCGTCGGCGGCCGAGCCGAGCATCTCGTAGGCGACGGTGAACAGAAGGCCGCGGTGGTCGACGAAGGTTTGCGTGGCGGTGTCCATGCGGCCCCCATGTTCTCGGCTGTGCCTACGCATGAGATGCCGGTGGGTTCCGTCGTGTGACATCCGCCTCCGGTGGCGTGGGCCACACGAACGGGCTGTCACAGGAGTCGGGGCGCCGGCATCTCCATGGTCGTCAGAACGCCGCGCGGACGCTCCGTCGCGGCGCGCAACCTCCTTGAGGAGCACATGATGGAACCTCGAATGGACCTGATGGCCAACGAGCTCGCTGCCCAGATCGGTAAGCGGTTCGCCAGTGTCAGTGTGGCGATCCAGCGGTCGTCGTTGTCCCGGGAGCTGCAGGAGCTGGTGATGCTGCGCGCCAGCCAGATCAACGGCTGCGGCTGGTGCGTGGACCTCTGGACCGCCCCGGCGATGCTGGAGGCTCGGGTCGTTGGTTCTCAGCCGGTCTGGGCCGTTGTGCCGCGTGACCGGTGGAACGCTTCCTCGTACTCGCGCGGGGGAATGTTCCCGCAGTAAGAATGTATCCTTTCGGTGTTATACCACGCCACCCATTCCATCGTGGCGATTGTCACGTCCATGACATTGGACCAGCCGCCATGGAAGTCGATGAGTTC
>NZ_SMKH01000540.1 GCF_004348515.1 Actinomadura sp. KC345
ACACCCCCCCACGACACGAACACCGAATGGGCAGGTTACGGAAGCCCTCCAGATAGGTAGGGTCTCAGTAGGTCGTCGGCTCTCTTCGTGAGGAGGTGACGGGGCGTGGCCGCTCGTGACGATGCTGGGGCGCGCAAGGCGCAGCACGAAAAGGAGGTCAGGGACCTCCAAACGCAGATCTCCTTCCTGGAGGAAGAGATCTCCGTGCTGCGCCGGAAGCTCGCGGAATCCCCGCGCCAAGTACGTGTGCTGGAAGAACGCCTCCATGAGGCACAGGCCAACCTGGCCGCCGTAACCGGTCAGAACGAGCGTCTCGTAGCGACCCTCAAAGAGGCTCGCGAACAGATCGTGGCGCTCAAGGAGGAGGTCGACAGGCTCGCACAACCACCATCCGGATTCGGAGTCTTCCTCGAAGCCCGCGACGACGGAACCATCGACATCTTCACCGGCGGGCGCAAACTCCGCGTCAACGTCAGCCCGGCCGTCGACGTCGACGAACTCCAGCGCGGCCAAGAGGTCATGCTCAACGAGGCCCTCAACGTCGTCGAAGCACTCACCTTCGAAGAGCAGGGCGAAGTCGTCATGCTCAAGGAACTCTTCGACGACGGAGAACGCGCCCTCGTCATCGCGCACGCCGACGAGGAACGCGTCATCAAACTCGCCGAACCCCTACGCGGAGTCCCACTCCGCGCCGGCGACTCCCTCATGCTCGAACCCCGATCCGGATACGCGTACGAGAAGATCCACAAGGCCGAGGTCGAAGAACTCGTCCTCGAAGAGGTCCCCGACATCTCCTACAACGAGATCGGCGGCCTCGGCGGACAGATCGAACTCATCCGCGACGCCGTGGAACTTCCCTACCTGCACGCCGACCTCTTCCGCGAGCACCAGCTCAGGCCACCCAAGGGCGTCCTCCTCTACGGACCCCCGGGATGCGGCAAGACGCTCATCGCCAAGGCGGTGGCCAACTCCCTCGCCAAACAGGTCGCCGAGAAGACCGGCCAGGAAGGCAAGAGCTTCTTCCTCAACATCAAGGGCCCCGAACTCCTCAACAAATACGTCGGCGAAACCGAACGGCACATCCGCCTGGTCTTCCAGCGCGCCCGCGAAAAGGCGTCCGCCGGAACACCCGTCATCGTCTTCTTCGACGAAATGGACTCCATCTTCCGCACCCGCGGATCCGGAGTCTCCTCCGACGTCGAGAACACCATCGTCCCGCAGCTCCTCAGCGAGATCGACGGCGTCGAAGGCCTGGAGAACGTCATCGTCATCGGCGCCTCCAACCGAGAAGACATGATCGACCCGGCGATCCTGCGCCCCGGCCGGCTCGACGTCAAGATCAAGATCGAGCGTCCCGACGCCGAAGCCGCCAAGGACATCTTCTCCAAGTACATCCTCGGCGGCCTCCCGCTCCACCCCGACGACCTCAAGGAGCACGGCGGCTCCGACGAGGCCACCGTCGAGGCCATGATCCAGCGCACCGTCGAACGCATGTACACCGAAAGCGAGGAGAACCGCTTCCTGGAGGTCACCTACGCCAACGGCGACAAGGAAGTCCTCTACTTCAAGGACTTCAACTCCGGAGCGATGATCCAGAACATCGTCGACCGCGCCAAGAAGATGGCCATCAAGCAGTTCCTCGACACCGGCCAGAAGGGCCTGCGCGTCAGCCACCTCCTCGCCGCCTGCGTCGACGAGTTCAGCGAGAACGAAGACCTGCCCAACACCACCAACCCCGACGACTGGGCCCGCATCTCCGGCAAGAAGGGCGAACGGATCGTCTACATCCGCACCCTCGTCTCCGGAACCAAGGGCACCGAAGCCGGCCGATCCATCGACACCGTCGCCAACACCGGCCAGTACCTGTAACACAACCCACACCGGCACACCGGCGCGGCGGCCCCCAGACCGGGGCCGCCGCGCCCGCCTGCCACGCCACACCCCCCGCGAA
>NZ_SMKH01000541.1 GCF_004348515.1 Actinomadura sp. KC345
GTCCAGCACGGAGGTCGGATACCTCGAACGGTGCTGGCTGGTCTGGGAGGACGCCAGCCGTTCGCTGGCCTCCTTCCGCTCCTCCACCGAGCACGCGCTGACGCTCCGCAACGAGGAGATCGCCGGGCGGACGCCGCGCGGGCGGTTCGACCAGCTCATGGCGGCGGCCAACGACCGCCTGCGCGCCGACGCCGGGCAGCTGCGCGACGAGCTGACCCGGGTGGAGCCGCACGTCACCGCGGAGGTCGCCCCGTTCGACGCGCCGTCCTGGCTGACCTGGCGGCCGCGCGCCGACCTGGCCGAGGGGGTGCTGGTGGGCAGGCTGTCCACCGCCGAACTGCCCGAGCTGCGGATCCCCCTCGTCCTGCGGGTGCCCTGGCGGCGCGGCGTGTGGCTCTCGTCGGGCACGATGCCCGGCGACTCGGCCGCCTTCGCCTGGTCGCTGGCCACCCGCTTCCTGGCCGCCGTCCCACCCGGGCTGGCCGGGCTGGAGGTGATCGACGCCGCGGGACTGTCGGGTGCCGGCTGGCTGCACGGGTTCGACCCGATCACCAGCGTGCGGCTGCTCGGTGGCGGGGTGGCCACCGGGCCGGCGGCGGCCGAGCGGCTCCGGCGCCTGCTCGACCTGGTGGACCTGCGCCGGATCGGCGGCCAGGACGGCGACCTGCCCGCGGCCGGCGGCCCGCCGGTGAGGCTTGTGGTGATCCTCGACGCCGGTGCCGCGCTCGCTGGCGAGCAGGCGCACCAGATCCTGCGCCTGGTCGAGGACGGCCCGCTGGTCGGAGTCCCGGTGCTGCTGGTGGAGACCGACACCCCCGCGGACGAGTCGGTGCGCGTCATGCGGGTCCGGCAGTCCTGCAACAACCTCTCCTCCAGCGAGGGCGCCATCGCCGACTCCTGGGTGGGCGCGGACTGGACGCTCACCCCGGAGACCCTCCCGGACGCGGCAGGCGGCTCGCGCGCCCCGGCCCTGTTCGCCCACGTCCTCGACGCCCACGCCCGCACCATCGCCTCCTACGGCTGAGCGGGCGCGCCGGGACCGGTCGGTAGGGGCGGCGAGGCCGGCCTGGTTCAGGAGCAGCCCTCGAACTGGGGGACGGTGGTGGCGACCTCGAAGCCGGGGGCCGCGAACCACCGGCCCAGCAGGGTCTCGGCCGTTCCGTTCTGGTACATCCCGGTCAGGATCCGGTTGACGGTCTGGCAGCCCTCCAGGTCGCCCTTGCGCAGGCCGATGCCGTACCGCTCGTCGGAGAACGGCGCGTCGACCAGGCCGATGGCGGCCCCGGTGCCCGTGCCGGCGCCCGCCGCGAAGCCGGCGAGGATCAGGTCGTCGCTGGACACCGCGTCCAGGCGCCCGTCGCCCAGCGCCTTCACGCACTCGCTGTAGGAGTTCGCCTTCACCAGCGTGGCCCGTACTTGCAACTGCTCGGTCACCCGCCGCCAGGAGTTGGACCCGGGCACCTGGCAGAGCCTCTTGCCCTCCAGGTCGCGCACCTTCCGGATGGAGCGCTCTCCCTGCCGGACGAGGATGTCCTGGTGCGCGACGTAGTACGGCCCGGCGAAGGTGACCTGGTCCTTGCGTTCGGGGGTGATGGAGTAGGACGCGACCACCATGTCGACCTTGCCCTCCTCCAGGGCGCTCTCTCGTTCGTCCGAGGACAGCGGCTCGAACGTCAGCTCGTCCGGTGAGACCCCGAGCCGCCCCGCGACGTAGGTCGCGACATCGATGTCGAAGCCCTCCAACTCACCGTCTCCGGAGCGCAGGGACAGGCCCGGCTGATCGTCCTTGACGCCGATCACGAGATCGTCCTGGCCGGTGATGGACGCTCCCTCGCCGGCCCCGTGCACCAGCGGCGCCGCCATCAGGGACGCCACCAGGACCAGGACGGCCAGGGCGGCGAGAACGGCCGTGGTGTGGAAGGAGGGGGTGCGGGAGGTGAGGGTGCGGG
>NZ_SMKH01000542.1 GCF_004348515.1 Actinomadura sp. KC345
CCCGTACACCGCCCGCACGTCCAGCACGTACACCAGCGTGTCGTCCGCGCCCACCTGATGCTTCGGATCGCCCTTCTCACCGAACCCGTCCTCCGGTGGAATCCGCGTCACCACACGCGACCCCGGACGCGCCCCCTCCAGCGCCTTCGTCAACCCCGCGACCAACTGACCCGTCGGAAACGCCCCCGGCCCCTTCGAATAACTGCTCGCCAGCAGCTTCCGACCCGACCCACTCCACCGGTAGCCCACATAATCGGCCACCACCAGATCACCCTTCCGGGCACCCGACCCCTCGCCCTCCTTCAAGGTCTCCACCGCGAAGGAGTCACCCGGCGCGCCATCAGGGAACTCGACCTCGGGCAGCTTCCCGAAATCACCCTTCACCGTGACGTCCACACCACCGCCCGAACACGCCGACAACACGAGCGGCGCGGCGACCACGGCGACCACGGGCAACAACCGGACACGACGCATACAGGGGTCCTTCGAGGGGACGGCGAGCGCTACTGCGCGCTCACCCTACCGCCCAAGTGACCCACCGGTAGGGCCCCGCCGCACATGTCGCCCCGCCCCTACATACCGGCGATGAGCTTGTCCACCCGCTCGTCCACCGACCGGAACGGATCCTTGCACAGCACCGTCCGCTGCGCCTGGTCGTTCAACTTCAGATGCACCCAGTCCACCGTGAAATCACGCCGCTTCTCCTGCGCCTTCCGGATGAACTCCCCCCGCAGCCGCGCCCGCGTCGTCTGCGGCGGCACCGACTTCGCCTCGAAGATGTCCAGATCCCGCGTGATCCGATCCACCGACCCCCGCTTCTCCAGCAGGTAGTACAAACCCCGATCACGATGCACATCGTGATACGTCAGATCCAGCTGCGCCACACGCGGCGACGACAACGGCAGATCGTACTTCCGCCGGTACCGCTCGATCAGCTTGTACTTCGTCACCCAGTCGATCTCACGCTCGACCAGATCCAGATCGCCCGTCTCCACCGCCCGCAGCGTCCGCTCCCACAGCTCCAGCACCCGCTTCGCCGTCGCGTCCCCGCCACGCGCGTCCACGAAATCGCGCGCCTTCCCGAAATACTCCTTCTGGATCTCCAGCGAACTCGCCTCCCGGCCGTTCGCCAGCCGCACCTTCCGCCGCCCCGTCATGTCATGACTGACCTCGCGGATCGCCCGGATCGGATTCTCCAGCGTCAGATCACGCATCACCACGCCGGCCTCGATCATCCGCAGCACCAGATCGGTCGCACCGACCTTCAGCAGCATCGTCGTCTCACTCATGTTCGAGTCACCGACGATCACATGCAGCCGCCGGAACCGCTCCGCGTCCGCATGCGGCTCGTCCCGCGTATTGATGATCGGACGCGACCGCGTCGTCGCCGACGACACACCCTCCCAGATGTGCTCCGCCCGCTGCGACACGCAGTACACCGCCCCGCGCGGCGTCTGCAGCACCTTCCCCGCACCACAGATGATCTGCCGCGTCACCAGATACGGAATCAGCACATCCGCCAGCCGGCCGAACTCCCCGTGCCGCCCCACCAGATAGTTCTCATGGCAGCCGTACGAGTTCCCCGCCGAATCCGTGTTGTTCTTGAACAGGTAGATGTCACCGGCGATGCCCTCCTCACGAAGCCGCCGCTCCGCATCGACCAGCAACCCCTCCAGAATCCGCTCACCGGCCTTGTCATGCGTCACCAGATCCACGACACTGTCGCACTCCGGCGTCGCGTACTCCGGGTGACTCCCCACGTCCAGGTAGAGCCGCGCCCCATTACGCAGGAACACGTTGCTGCTACGACCCCACGACACCACCCTCCGGAACAGATAGCGCGCCACCTCGTCCGGTGACAACCGCCGCTGACCCCGGAAGGTACAGGTGACGCCGTACTCGTTCTCAAGCCCGAAGATGCGCCTATCCACACCCTGACCCTATGC
>NZ_SMKH01000543.1 GCF_004348515.1 Actinomadura sp. KC345
GATCAGGGGCCTGTCCGGCGTGTCGGCACGGCAGGTCCCTGATCGTCGGTCGTTACACCGCTGCGAGCGGGCACATGCGTGAGCACGCGGGGCTACCGCGTGCTCAGCTGTGTCGAGAGGTCAGCGGGCCGGACCGACCCATGGATCCGGGTCGTCGTCCGCGTGATCCTCATCATCGTCGTGGTGGTCTTCGCGGTCGTCCGCGGCAGCGGCGCGTCCCCCGATGAGAAGCTGACGGCCGCGGCGAGCAACATGTCGTCCGCCGACGCCGTCGAGCTGGACGGCAGTTTCGGCGGCAGCGGCTCGCTGGAGGGCGAGCTGAACGTCACCAAGGGCGGCCGCGCGACCGGGCCCGTCACCTGGAACGGCTCCAAGGTCACGCTGCTCTCGGCCGACGGCAAGCTGTTCGTGAAGGCCGACAAGACCTACTGGGAGCGGGAGATCTCGGGCGACGACCCGTTCTTCCTCACCGACGGCGAGCAGTGGGGCCGGCTGGACGAGAACGAACTCAACGTCGACTTCCAGCGGAACCTGACCCCGTCGGCGCTGGCCACCAAGATCCGCTCGGCGCGCAACTCGACGACCGACCCGATCGAGACCACGTGGAAGGGCGAGAAGGCGCTGAAGTTCAGCAGCTTCTCCTCCACGATCTACATCACCGATGACGACGACGCGGAGCTCCTGCGCTACGAGGCGACCACCCCGCGCGTCCGCGTGGACGTCACCCCGAAGGAGTCGGGCGACGCCTCGACCGTCATCTCGGACATGCGCACGAGCATGGGCGAGCTGAAGGACTCCTTCAACGCCTCGGCCCAGCCGCGCGTCTCCGAGTGGAAGCGGGGCGGCTGCAACAGCGACTCCGGCTGCACGGTCGAGGCCGAGATCCGCCCGCCGTACAACGTGGAGACGCCCGTCACGATCGACGTGCGGTTCCGGATCACCGCCGGCTCGCTGAGCGGCAGGGACCTCGGCAACTGCACGGCCACGATCACGATCACCAGCAGCAGCCCGCAGTGGGCGAGCTGCCGGGTCACCAGCAGCGCGTGGACGAGCTGGGCCAAGGGCACCGGCGGCACCTTCTACAAGCACGCCGACTACAAGGTGATCGGCGCCACCTCCGAGGAGGTCCAGGCGCTGCAGAACGGGCTCGACAGCGAGTAGGGCCGCAGGTGAGGCGCCCCGCGCGCCGATCCGCCGCCACCGGCACCCGGCGGCGCCTCCCCCGATCCCGGGGGCGGCGCCGCCGGACGCCTTTATGCTCTTTGGGGACGTCCCTCAGACGCCCGGCGGCCGCCCCCCGAACGGCTGAACGTCCAGCAGCCCGCCGGGCCCCCTCTGGAGGACACCCACAGTTCCCTTGCTTTGTCCCTGACGGTCGGGCCGAACCCCGGCCCCCGAAGTGAGCAGAGTGAGCCCCGAGTGAGCACTGACCAGGACGAGCCGTCACCGGCGGCCTCCTCCCAACCCCCGCCGGGAGACCCGGCGGCAGCCCCCCGCACGCCGGCCACCCCATCGGGCAGGCCCGTCCGGCCGGACGTGCGGGTCGCGGGCGGGACCGTTCCATCCACGGGAACTCCGCCGCACAACGTGACGGTCCCGGACGGAATCGTCCGCCCGGAAGGGACAGCACCGCCGGGCGGCCCTCCGGCCCAAGGTTCCCCGGGCGAGCCGGTCCCGCCGGAAGGGCCGGTCCCGCCGGGCGCGTCGGTTCCGCCGGGGGCCCCCGTGCCGCCGGGGGCGTCCGGGCGGCAGGCGCGCGGGCGCAAGGAGCAGTTGCTGCTGATCGGGTCGGGGGCGGCGGCGGTCGTGCTCACGGCCGGCGCCGTCGTCGCGGTCGCCGTCACCGGTGATGACGACGCGCCGGAGAAGCGGCCCGGGACGACCGCGGCCGCGGCGCCTCCGGCGTGGACGGTGGCGGCGGGCAAGGGG
>NZ_SMKH01000544.1 GCF_004348515.1 Actinomadura sp. KC345
CCCGTACACCGACGACATCCTGGCGGGCCGCACCGGCGGCTCGTCCCCGCACGCCCCGGTCCGCGCGGCCCCCGCCCGTGAGACGGACCGTGAGACGGACCGTGAGGCGGACCGCGAGCCGGGCCTGCGTGAACGCTCGTCCCGCACGATGCAGCGCCTGCGGTCCGACCCCGAGACCGTGGAACGCGACCTGGTCAAGCTCGTCCTCACCCTGGTCGAGCTGATCCGCCAATTGATGGAGCGCCAGGCGCTGCGCCGCGCCGAGGGCGGCGACCTGTCCGACGACCAGATCGAGGACCTCGGGCTGGCGCTGATGCGGCTGGAGGAGGCGATGACCCGGTTGAAGGACCATTTCGACCTCGACGACCACGACCTCAACCTCGACCTCGGCCCCCTCGGCCCGCTCCTCCCGGACGCCTGACCGGCACGGGGACCGCCCCGGGCGGGCTCAGGCGGGCGGGCCGACGGCGACCGCCTTGAAGAAGGTGTAGCAGAACGTCCCGTCCGGTTCCGCGGCGCGGCGCAGGCCGGCGACGCCGCGGTCCCAGTCCGCGGGCGTGGACAGCCCCGCCGCGACGGCCTCGTCGCCGACGCCTTCGACCATCGCGGTGAAGGTGTCCAGGGTGAACGCCCGCGCCAGGCCGGGCCGTGACCCGTCGGCGTACACGGTCCTGGGGGAGACGGCGACGCCGTCGTATCCGGCGCCGGCCACCAGCGGCCGCAGGCGCCGCCCGATGAGGGGGTCGCCGCCCTTCGCGGCCTGCAACGCGGCCAGGTGGCCGATCGCGGTCCGGGCGTGGGCGCTGTCGGGGTGCAGGAACGCCGAACCGTGGTCGCCCTCGATCACGGTGAGGGTCCCGCCCGGCCGCAGCACCCGCCGCAGCGCCACCAGCGCGGCATGCGGGTCGGGCAGATGCTCCAGGACGAAGCACACGAACACGTGGTCGAACTCGCCGTCCCCGAACGGCAGATCGTGCAGGTCGGCGCGCAGCCAGTCGACGCGCGCGCCCGGACGGTCCGCGGCGACGCGGGCGCGGGCCCGGGCCAGCGACTCGCCGGACACGTCGGCGGCGGTCAGGTGCGCGCCGGGGGAGCGGGAGAGCAGATGCACGGTCTGGGAACCGACCCCGCAGCCGGCCTCCAGCACCCGGCTCCCGGCCGGGTAGGACGTCCCGTCGTGCAGCAGCTCGGCGAGCGTGTCGGCCTGGTCGCCGAGGCGCTGCGCCTCCCGCCCGGAATATCCGTGCACGTACCCGCCGGTCTTCGCGCCGCTTGCGGGGGCGCCGTGCGCGGTCGTCGTCGTGGTCTCCATGTGATCACCATGGCGGCGCAATGGTCCGCACAACAGGTCCAATCACGACCGGCGAATCAGGTCCAATGCGCGGGCCGGGCCTCAGATCACGCGGCCATGAGCTCGGCGTCCCACAGGTCCCGGTACGCGCCCGGCGACGCGAGCAGCTCACCGTGCCGGCCCCGCTGCACGATCCGGCCCCGGTCCAGGACCACGACCTCGTCGGCGGCGTCCAGCGCCGCGAGCCGGTGCGTGACCAGCAGCAGCGTCCCGCCTCCCGGCGACCGCAGCAGGTCCCGGGTGAGCGCGTCCGCGGCCGCGGGGTCCAGCGCCTCGGCCGGCTCGTCCAGGACCAGGACCGGCGGGTCGGCCAGCAGCGCCCGCGCCAGCAGCAGCCGCTGCCGCTGCCCGCCCGACAGGCCCCGGCCGCCCGCGCCGACCACGGTGTCCCACCCGTCCGGCAGCGCGTGCACCACCTCGGTGAAACGCGCCCGCGCCGCCGCCGCCCGCAGCTGCGCCTCGCTCGCGTCCGGGCGGGCCAGCAGCAGGTTCGCGCGGACCGTCGCGGCGAACACGTGCGCGTCCTGCGCCAGCCCCCGCACCGCCCCTTGCACATCGCCGGCCGCGCAGCCGCC
>NZ_SMKH01000545.1 GCF_004348515.1 Actinomadura sp. KC345
ATCCTGCCCAGCTCAGCGGCGTCCTATCCAGTATCGGCGGGGCCCGGCCGGTCGCGGACGGTGGGCTACGGTGAGCGCATGCAGACCCTCGCCGTCGATCATCCTCTCGTCGCGCACAAGCTCACCACGCTGCGGGACGTCCGCACAGATTCCCCCACGTTCCGCCGTCTGGCCGACGAACTCGTCACCCTGCTCGCCTACGAGGCGACCCGAGACGTCCGGGTGTCGGACGCCACCGTCGACACCCCCCTCGTTCCGGCGCAGGGCGTCCAGCTGGCGAGCCCGAAGCCGCTCGTCGTCCCGATCCTGCGCGCCGGCCTCGGGATGCTGGACGGCATGACGCGGCTGCTGCCCACCGCCGAGGTCGGCTTCCTCGGAATGATCAGGGACGAGGGTACGCTCCAGGCCCAGACGTACGCGACGCGGCTGCCGGACGACCTGTCCGGGCGGCAGTGCTACGTCCTCGACCCGATGCTCGCGACCGGCGGGACGCTCGCCGCCGCCATCCGGCTGCTGTTCGACCGCGGCGCCGACGACGTCACCGCGATCTGCCTGCTCGCCGCCCCCGAGGGCCTGAAGCACCTGGAGCAGTCGTTCACCGGCACCGCGGCGCCCGTCCGGGTCGTGACGGCCGCGATCGACTCCCATCTCGACGAGCAGGGCTTCATCATGCCCGGCCTCGGGGACGCCGGAGACCGCCTCTACGGCGTCGTCTGACCGCCGCCCGCCCACCGCGGCCAGGAGCCGACGTCACGATCCGGATACCGGGCTGACCTGCGATGTTCGTTAGCGTTCGCCGAGGGTACGAAGGCGCTACGGAACGCCAGTGCGCGTTCCCCTCCGCCGCCCCGGCACAGGGGACCGTTACGGACCGGGCGGTGCGAGCGAGCTCGATCGAGGACATGAGATGGCTCACCAAGGGGACGGCGACCGGCCGCGCTACACGGCGATCGGTGATCGGCTCGCCGAGGAGTTCGACGGGGTCCACGCCGCCGACACGGTGGACAGGTGCGTCGCCGCCGCGCGGCACGGCGCTGAGGAGGTCACGGGGTCGGCGCCGGCCGATCTCGTCGAACGGATCGCGCGCAGGCACCTGGAGGTGCTCGCCACCGTCGACGCCGAGAAACGCCGCAAGGCGCGACGCTCATCGCTCGACAACGCGCCATAGGCCTTGCTTTGCCGGTCGTGCGCGCTGTGCGAAACTGAACCGGGGTCCGTGGGTCAACGCTCCGGGAGGCTACCGTGCCCGCCAAGAAGTACATGACGTGGGCTGCCGTGGCCTTCGTGGCGTTCTACGTGATCAAGCAGCCGGACGGTGCCGCCCAGTCGGTGGAGAGCGCCGCCACCGGCATCGCCTCCGCCGCCGGTTCCCTCGCCACCTTCGTCAACGCGCTCGCCTGAGGCCGCCATGAGGCTCGTAACCCCCGGAGACTCGGCACCGGCATCGGTGAACAAGTATCTCCTCCCGCACGAGAACCAGGTCATCACGGTGCGGCGGCATCCGGCCGTGCTGATGGTCCCGGTCGGCCTCGTCCTCGGCGGCCTGATCATCGCGGGCGTGCTGAGCAACACCCTCGCCAGCGACGCGGGGACGGTCATCAGCTGGATCTGGTGGGGCTGGCTGATCCTCCTCGCCTGGTTCGTGTGGCGGGTCGCGGAGTGGTCCGTCGACTACTTCGTCATCACCAACCAGCGCATGCTGCTGACGACCGGGCTGATCACCCGCAAGGTCGCGATGATGCCGCTGGCCAAGGTCACCGACATGAGCTTCAAGCGGACGATCGCGGGCCGGATGCTCGGCTACGGAGAGTTCATCCTGGAGTCCGCCGGACAGGACCAGGCCCTCACCAACGTCGACTACCTGCCCTACCCCGAGCAGCTCTACCTCGAAGTCTGCGAGATGATCTGCCC
>NZ_SMKH01000546.1 GCF_004348515.1 Actinomadura sp. KC345
GGCGGAGACCGCCCGGGGCGCCCGATCGGCTGACGCGGCCGCCGGCGGGCGTCACTCGCAGGCGTCGCCGATACGGCCCTGACCTGGGCGATGTACTGCCGCAACGCCTTCTCGGTGCCGGTGCACGCCGGGCCGGGGCCGCTGCTCAGCGTCCCGCACCCACCCAGCAGACCGGACGCGCCGAGCGCCATCGCGCCCCCGGCCAGCGCTCGAACAACCCCGTACCGCATCGCAGCCTCCCGCTCGTCCGCCACGGGCCATGATCCCGTGCGGGCTCCGCACATGCTTCCGCACCCCGGTCACGCCGCGGCGCCGCCCGGACCGACCGGTCGATGACGGGCGCGGGCGCCCGCCGTCCCGCCTGCTGTGACGTGCTCAGAAGGGGCCCGGGTTCGCCCGTTCCCTGCGCGACCGGGCGCCCGTACGGACCGCTTCGGCGGGCCGCCCGGCGCCCTCATCGAACTGACCGCGCGCTGACCTGCGGACTCTCACCCACTGTCAGGAGCCTGGGCTCTTTGGTCCCGTTCGCCCATGTAGCGTAGGCAGTCGCGCGGGGACGAGCACGCTAGAACAGGGGGTGGCGGCCGTGGCGGACGCGTGGCGACCCACGTCGGAACTGGAGCACCGTCTGCAGGAGACCGTACGGGCCGGAGACCAGGAGAGCTACTTCCGCCTCATCGCGGACAGCGAACTGGTCGTTCCCGTCCCGCCCGACCTGGTGGACGGCATGCTCGCGGGCGAGGCGCAGCCGTCGTGGCCGACCCAGGAGGAGGACGGCCGGACCCACGTGCTGGTCTACACCTCGGCGTCGGCGATGCGCGCCTGCCTCGGCCCGGCCTACGAGCACTTCATGACGGTCCGCTTCGGTGAGATCGCCGAGACGTGGCCCGACAACCGCTGGTGGCTCGCCATCGACGCCCCCGGCCACGGTGTCCGGACCGTCCTGCCGATCGAGGCGCGGCTCCCGTCCTGGTTCGTCCGCCAGGTGGCCGAGGGCGACGGCCGCCCGCCCCAGGTCGGGCGCGCGTCCGCGCCGTGGGAGGAACTCCGCGACCAGCACCGCGACCTGCCCCGCGAGTCGCCGCGGCAGGAGTTCAGGCCCGCCAACGACGTCGAACGCGAACTGCTGCGGGCCGCGGCCAACAACGACCACGACCTGTTCCTGCAGACGCTCGCGTCCACCGAGGTCCTGCTGCCCGTCCCGGACGAGACCGACTACACGATGCGGCCCGGCCGTCCCGGCTTTCCCTGGCAGACACGCGAGGTCGACGGCTCCACCGTCGTGCCGGTCTTCACCTCTCCCGAACGCCTGACCGAGGCGGCCCGCGCAGCCGGGACCGGCACCGAGTACATCCAGCTGCCGTTCACCGTCACGCTGCGCTACTGGCCGGACCACGACTGGCTGCTGGCCATCAACTCCGGCTCCCCCGCCGGCGGCACCGTCCTCGCCCAGCAGCTCCCCGGCCTCGCCACCTGGGCCGACCAGCGCGCCGCCCAGCGCATGACGAACGGCTTCGAGCCGCAGAACGACGTCGAGGGGCGCCTGTTCGACGCCGCGCGCCGCCGCGACACCGACGCCTTTTTCAAGATCCTCCTCGGCGCGCAGGTCCTCGTGCCCGCCGACCCCGACACCCCCTGGGGCATCGTCCCCGGCGACTCCGGCTTCCCGTGGCGGCCGGTCCCCGTCCACGGCCGCACCTCCATCCAGGTCTTCACGTCGCTGAAGTGGATGAACGAGGCCATCGGCTCGTCGCGCTTCATCATGCCGACGCTCATGGACATGGTCTCCGCCTGGCCCGACACCGAGTGGGACCTCGTCCTCAACCCGGGCACCCCCATCGACGCGACCATGCCCGGCGACAAGGTCCGCTCCCTCGGCGGCCCCCCGGCCAGGGACCCCGCGACTCCCC
>NZ_SMKH01000547.1 GCF_004348515.1 Actinomadura sp. KC345
GTCCCCCGCAACGTGGGGTTCCCACCCGCTCGGTGGTCTGCGTCGTGGTTCCGGGCTCGTCGTCCAGGCCGCACGCGGCGAGCGTGTGATCGGCTTCGGCGCTGTGTCTCCCGGGTGCGCGAGGCGGCCCCAGATGATCCCGGCCGCGGTGCGCATGCCCTGGAACACCGACCAGCACGGCAGAGGACGTCACGGATGTTGTCCACAGCCATCAGGGAGCCGACGAACGATTCCAGTCGCGGCCAGGGCATGGTGGCGACATCGCCGCCGGTGACGACCACGTCGCGGACGGCGGCGTTGCGGCGTAGGTAGTCTGGCGCCGCCCCGGTTCAGCGGGTTCGTGAACTCGTGGTTGTCGACGTTCCGTGCGGTGCTCGACCCGGCGCGCGGCGTTGCCGGCGACTACGCCACGGCGGCGTGTCACCGGCGCTCTGGCGAGGCACTTGTTGTCCCTGGCGACCGAGGTCGGCGGCATAGGTGCCGCTGCCGCGGCCCTCACCTCCGAACTTCCGCGAGTGCCACGCCTTCCTCACGGCAAGCCCCGGCCGTCCAGGCCCCCGGCTTGGAGCGGCCACGCCGTAAACGCCGAGGCTCACGCGGTGCCCGTCGGCGTTGACGCCGGTGGCCACCGTCAGGAAGGACGAAACAACGAAGCCGAACCTCCGGCCGCACTCGCCAGCGCCCAGCGCACGTCTCGCCACGCCACGCCCGCAGCCATGACCGCGCCGCGAGTACCTCCGGCGGACACGGGATGCGGCCGGGCCGAGGGGCCGGCTCCGTTCTCTGGCCCGAGGCGGCCGAAGCGGGGTTCCCGCGTCGGCAACCCGCTGGTACGGGGTCGCTTCCCAGACGTGACCGTGCGGCCAGTGCGCTCTGCGGGGGCCGTGGGGCAACCTGGCCCGTAGACGGCCGGCCGTCCACCAGCCGGTCCATGAGCGGAACGGTCCGGGCAAGGGGGCCGGGACGGAGGTGTTGTGGGCTGTCGTGTCATGCTGCGCCGCCTGCGGGCCGCGGACGAGGAGGAGTTCGTCCGCCTCGCCGAACAGAGCGCGGAACTGCACGGGGACTGGGTCAGGACGCCGGCCGACTCCAGGGCCTTCCGCGAGTATCTGGGCCGGTTCACCGACCCGGCGGCCGGCGAAGCACTACTGATCAAGCGGGCGGACACGGGCGCCATCGCCGGTCATGTCACCCTCACCGGCATCGTCCGAAGACCCTACGACCGCGCCGTCCTCGGTTTCGCCGCCTTCACGCCGAACGCGGGGCGGGGCTTCATGATGGAAGGCGTGGGGCTGACCGTCCTGTACGCGTTCGGCCTGCTCGGCCTGCACCGGGTGGAGGCGGACGTCCAACCTGGCAACGAGCCGTCCCGCCGCCTGGTCCGCCGGCTCGGTTTCCGGCGTGAGGGCTTCTCCCCCGGGTTCATCAACATCGGCGGCGTCTGGCGCGACCACGAGCGCTGGGCCATCACCGTCGGCATGACCACGAACCTTCCCCCATGTGACGCGACCCTGATGCCCTAGCGGAGGGCACGAACACGAAGGCGCTGGTGGTCCGGCCAGAGCGACACGCCCTGCCCAACAAGGACACGCGCACCGGACGCACCGAACGAGCCGGGGCCCCGACCGGCGACCGCGAACCCGTGTAGCGGAGCGCCGCTCCAGCCGCCGTTCGCCCTCTCGCGGCACCGAACGTCCCATACCCGCCGGCTAGTGGGTGCGGGTGTGCAGCAGGTCTTCGGTGTAGGCGGCGAGGCGGGCGGCATCGTCGGGGTCCAGGGTCTTCAGGGACAGGTCGACGGGCTTGCCGCGGTCGATCGCGGACAGCGGTTCCGCGGGCGGACGGTCGATCCATTCGGTGATCGGCCGAACCGAGCGGGCGACGGGGCGGGCG
>NZ_SMKH01000548.1 GCF_004348515.1 Actinomadura sp. KC345
AGCTGTTCCCGCAGGTGGCGGCGGCGCCGATCAGCTCGCCGAGCGCGTACACGCCCTCCATCGCGGTGCCGTCGGTGCGGCGCACGCGCAGCCGTTCGTCGACGTCGAGGCCGGCGAAGGTGATGAGCGTGATGCCGTGGTTCTCGATCGCGAAGAACGGGCCCTCGGAGATGGGGGCGGGCAGGTGGGTCCGGCCGAACTCGGCGTCGTCGCCCGCGGAGACGGACGCGTTGTAGCGCTCGACCGTGGCGGTCAGGCCGTCCGGTGAGATGCCGGCCAGGGCGGCGAGTCCGGCGACGGTGTCGGCCTTGTGCACGCCGACGCGGGCGCCGGCCTTGGCCAGGATGTCGTCGGGGCTCCACCCGATGACCATCGGGACGGACGAGAGCCGCGCCTTGTCGTCGAAGACCGTCCAGAACGTCCCGTCGGTGGACGCGGCGAGCGCTCGTTCCTTGAGGTCGATGCTGGTCTCGTCCTCGGCGACGAAGCGGTGCCCGGCGCGGTCGACGTAGATCTCCCACGGGAGCCGTTCGGTGGCGACCAGCAGCGGGCGTTCCCCGTAGTACGCCTTGCCGGGGGTGGTCGGGTGCGGGAGGCCGCCGAAGGTCGGCAGGTACTGTCCCTGCCCGCCGATCGCCGCCCCCGCCTCGCGCGCGATGACGAGGCCGTCGCCGGTGGAGGTGGGGTGGGCGGCGCTGACGAGTGGGACGCCCTCGATCTCCTCGAAAAGCTCCTCGTCGGAGGCGAATCCGCCGGTGGCGAGCACGACGGCACGGGCCGTCACCTCGACCTCGTCCACTCCGTTGTGCAGGACGGTGACGCTCGGCGCGCGGCCGTCCGGCTCGGTGAGGCGGATGGCGGTGCTGCCCAGCCACAGCTCGACGCCTCCGGCCGCGATCTGCTCGTCCAGGAGCCGCTTCAGGACGGCGAGGATCGACAGGCCCGCGTCCTTGCCGTAGTAGGTGCGGGGGGTGCCGTACGGCTCGTGGCCGTAGACGAGGCGGGGGGACTCGGGCGCGAACTCGAAGCCGAGGTCGTCCAGCCAGTCGATCGTGTCGGGCGCGCCGCGGGCGGCCAGTTCGACGAGATCGGTGCGGGCGGTGCCGCCGCTGATCCGCTCGATGTCGGCGAGGTGCGCTTCGACGGAGTCCTCGATGCCGTGGTCGCGCTGCCGGCGGGTGCCGGCGGCGGACATGTGGCCGCCGGTGGTGTGCAGGGTGCCGCCGACGCGGGAGTCCTTCTCGATCAGCAGGACCCGGGCGCCGCGGGCCGCGGCCTCGACCGCGCACGGGATGCCGCCGGTGCCCGCCCCGACGATGACGAGATCGTAGTTCTGGGCCGTCGTCACGCTCGCTCCCTCAGTTGTTCCGATTCAAGGAACAGTGTTCCACTATGGTCATGGTGATGGTCGCCGGAGGGTGATCGCAACCGCATCTCATCAGTGAAACGCTGTCCAAAGGAGGGTCCATGTCACTCGGAGCCGTCATCGAGGCCGTGGTGGCCACGCGCGACCTCGACGCGTCCATCGACTTCCACACGCGGGCGTTCGACCTGGAGGTCCTGCGGCGGGACGCCGGCGGCGCGCTGCTCGGCGGTCCGGGCGGCACCACCGGGCTGCTCCGCCTCGTCGCCACGCCCGGCGCGCCGGACCTGCCCGACCCCGAGATCTGGGACTTCGGGCCGCGTCTCCTCGGGATGTACACCCGCGACGTGGAGCGGACCGCCGCCGCGATCGAAGCCGCGGGAGGCCGCTCCCTGGAGCGGGTGACCTACGCGTACGGCGAGGGGACGCTCACCGAGTTCGTCGGGTTCGGCACGGACGGCATCTGGTGGACGATCCCCTGGGCCCGCCC
>NZ_SMKH01000549.1 GCF_004348515.1 Actinomadura sp. KC345
AGTCGGGGCTGTGACGGCACGGCGGGCGGGTCTGGCCGGCGCGCTGCTGATGATCGTCTTCGTGGCGCTCAACCTGCGCCCGGCGATCGCGGGGGTCGGGCCGCTGCTGACCGAGATCAGCGACGAGTTCCGGCTGTCCGGCGCGGCGGCGGGCGCGCTGACGACGCTGCCGCTGGTCTTCTTCGGCTCCTACGGGCTGGTCGCCCCGTTCCTGCGCCGCGCGCCGCGCAGCGAGACGCTCCTGGTCAGCGCGATGGCGCTGCTCGTCGCCGGGCTGCTGCTGCGCCTGCTGGACGCCCCTGCCTCCCTGTGGGGGGACGACCCTCCACACCCCCCGGCAACAGCCATGTTCCCGCTGTTCGCCGGATCACTCGTCGCCGGGATCGCGATCAGCATCGGCAACATCGCGATGCCCGCGATCATCAAGCGGGACCATCCGTCCAGGATCACGACGGTGACGGCCGTCTACACGGTCGCCGTGACGGCCGGCGCGTCCTTCTCCTCGGGCCTGGCCGTACCGGTCGAGGACGTCTTCGACTCGACGTGGCGGCTGCCGCTCGGCCTCCTGGCGATCCCGGCGGCCCTCGCCGGCCTGCTCTGGGTGCCGAGGGCGCGCCGGGCGGCGCACGCGGCGCGGTCGGCTCCGCCCCCGGCGCCGGCGCGCGGGGTGGCGGCGCTGGTGTGGCGGTCCGGACTGGCCTGGCACGTCACGGTGTTCATGGGCCTGCAGTCGCTGCTGGCTTACGTCGTGCTCGGCTGGCTCCCGACGATCTGCCAGGACCGCGGGATGGACGAGGCGCCCGCCGGGGCGGTCCTCGCCCTGTCCGCCGCCGTCCAGGCGGCCGGGTCGCTCTCGGTCCCGGTGCTCGCGCGGCGGACGCGCGACCAGCGTCCCCTGGTGCTCGCCACCGCCGTCCTGGCGTTCGCGGGGTTCGTGGGGGTCACCTGGGCGCCGATCGGGACGGTCTGGTTCTGGGCGGTCGTCCTCGGCTTCGGCCAGGGCATCGGGTTCGCCACGGCGCTGTCGTTCATCGGGCTGCGCGCCCACAACGCGCAGGTCGCGGCGCAACTGTCCGGAATGGCGCAGGGCATCGGCTACCTCATCGCGGCACTCGGCCCGCTCGGCGTCGGAGCCCTGCACGACGCCACCGGCGGATGGAGCGTTCCGATGGCCGGTGTGCTGGTCGTGTGCCTGGTCATGGTGGTCCCCGGCCTGTCGGCGGGACGCGTCCGGGCGGTCGGCGAACCCACCGGACCGGCGTCCGATGCGGTTAACACGGAAATTAGCGGACACATCCCTAAATGACCCCGTGTGAGGCCGACTGACCGCCGGGAGGTGGACCGCAATGCTTCCCACGATCCTTGCCGAACCGACCGTGGCCGAGACGGCACCGACCGGCCATTGGGTGTACCTCTGGATCATCCCGGTGGTGGTCGTGGTGGGACTGATCGCCCGACTCTTCATGATGCGGGAGGCGTCGGACCGGAAGATCCACCCCGAACGCCGGAACGACCAGGACAACCATCGCGGCATGGAACAGGGCGGCCTGTACACCTACCGCCCCGGGATGTTCTCGCACAGCTACCCGCCCGACCGGGAGTCGCAGGCGGAAGAGTTCCGTCGCGACAACCCGCAGCCCGGCCGCGAGCCGAAGACCCCCTGGCCCGACGGCATCCTGTACGAGCAGACCGTCTTCAAGGAAGAGTTCGAGGACATCAAGCCCAAGAAGACCTGACCCCCCTTCGTTGACTTGCGGCGTGTTGTTGTCTTGGAGCGCTCCATAACAACAACACGCCGCAAGTCAACGGGGGTCAGGTGGGGGT
>NZ_SMKH01000054.1 GCF_004348515.1 Actinomadura sp. KC345
CCGTGGACGAGAGGGTTCGGCGACGCCCGCAGCCGCCGGCGACGCCCGCCCGCGCCGAACCCGCCCGCGGTGAGCCCCGCCGCGAGTTCGCACACGTCCACCTTCGCGGCGGCGCGCAGCCGCAGCCGCGTGACGGCGCGTCCGTCCTGACGCGCGCCGGACCAGCGCCGCACGAGGCCCTCGGCGGCGTCGGCGTCCTGCCCGGCGACCAGGATCTCGTCCCGGCGCACCAGGGCCGGACGTCCCGGCACCGGTTCCACCACGACCGCGTCGGGGTGCCGCGCCAGCACCCGCTCCAGCCTCGTCTGCTGATCGAACATCGGCCCCCGCCCTCCCGCACCGGCGCACGCCTACATCGTGCCGGAAGGGATACCGTATGTGTTCGACCGTGAACACCGAGTCGCGGACGGAGACGGCCGCGCCGCGTTGCGCGACGGCGCCTCCCGGCCGTCCCGGCAGGGGCTACCCTTGTCGGTCGGCGCCGGTGAACGTTGCGCATCCTGAGGTCAAGCGTTCAACAAACGCCGAACTCCCGGTGGTGCGAGACGTGTCGATGATGCACAATGAGGGACGCGGACGCCGACTTGGGACGTACGAGGCCGTAGGGGAAGACGAGCCTCGGTACAGATCCAGGAGGTCCGGTGACCGCACGTGGCGTTTTCTACGTCCACTCCGCGCCGCCTGCGCTGAGCCCGCACATCGAGTGGGCCGCCGCAGGTGTTCTCGGTGTGCCCGTTTCCCTTGAGTGGGCAGATCAGGCGGCCGCGCCGGGAACGCTGCGCGCCGAGCTGCATTGGGAGGGCAGGCCGGGCACCGCCGCGGGCATCACCTCGGCGCTGCGAAGTTGGAAGCTCGTGCGGTTCGAGGCCACCGAGGACGCCACGCCCGGCACCGACGGCGTCCGCTTCAGCTTCACCCCGTCCCTCGGGGTGTTCACCGGCGTCATCGGCGCCGGCGGCGACATCATGATCCCCGAGGACCGGCTCCGCTCCGTCATGGCCAACGCCGCCCACGGCAAGATCACCCTGGAGAACGAGCTGGAGCGGCTCCTCGGTACCCCGTGGGACAACGAACTGGAGCCCTTCCGCCGAGCCGGCGACGGCGCCCCCGTCCGCTGGCTGCACGCCGCCGTATAGGGGAACGGCCCGGCGTGGAAGCGCCGGGCCGTCTCTTCGGGTGGGGGCTGGTCAGAGGTAGCGTTCGAAGGCGACCGAGACGTTGTGGCCGCCGAAGCCGAAGGAGTTGTTGAGTGCCGCGGCGGGGCCGTCGGGGATCTTGCGGGGTTCGTCGCGGACGATGTCCAGGTCGGCCTCGTCGTCGAGGTCCTCCAGGTTGGCGACGAACGGGATGAGGCCCTCCTTCAGCGCGAGGACGGTGAAGACCGACTCCAGCGCTCCGGCGCCGCCGAGCAGGTGCCCGGTCATCGACTTGGTGGCGGTGACGGCCACCCGGGCGGCGGCCTCCTCGCCGAGGCCCGCCTTGATCGAGGCGAGTTCGGCGACGTCGCCGGCCGGCGTCGAGGTGGCGTGCGCGTTGATGTGGACGAGGTCGGCGGGCTCCAGGCCGGCGTCCTTCAGCGCACGCTGCATCGCCTTGGCCTGTCCGGAACCGCTCGGGTCGGGCAGCACGATGTCGTAGGCGTCGCCGGAGTAGCCGCAGCCCGAGGCGATGCCGTTGATCTGCGCGCCGCGGGCGAGGGCGTGCTCCTCCGATTCGAGGATCATCACGGCGGCGCCCTCGCCGAGCACGAACCCGTCGCGGTTCTTGTCGTAGGGGCGGGACGCGCGCTCCGGCGCCTCGTTGCGGGTCGACATCGCGCGCATGGCGCCGAACGACGCCATCTGCAGGGGGTGTATGCACGACTCGGTGCCGCCGCAGATCACCACGTCGGCGCGGCCCGCGCGGATCATGTCGATGGCGTAGCCGACGGCCTCGCCGCTGGACGCGCAGGCGCTGACCAGGGCGTGCGAGCCGGCCATCGCGCCGAACTCGATGCCGACGTGCCCGGACGCGCCGTTCGGCATCAGCATCGGGACGGTGAAGGGCGAGACCCGCGACCAGCCCTTCTCCCTGAAGACGTCGTAGCTGTTGAGCGCGGTGTGCAGGCCGCCGATGCCGCTGGAGAACACGACACCGAGACGCTCGCCGTCCACGGCGAAGCCGCCCTCGACGCCCGAGTGCTCCTCCGGCTTCTTGCTCTTGCGCGACGCGGCCGGGGCGAACCCGGCGTCGGTCCACGCCTCGCGGGCGGAGATCAGCGCGATCGACTGGTTGCGGTCGAGCCGGCGCAGCGTCTGCTTCGGCATGACCTCGGACGGGTCGACCTTCAGCGTCGCGGCGAACTGGACCGGCAGTTCATCGACTCCCTCCCAGGGCAGCTTCCGGACCCCCGACTCTCCGGCGAGCAGGGCGGACCAGGTCGACGGCAGGTCTCCGCCGAGTGGGGTCGTTGCACCGAGACCCGTCACGACGACTCTGGTCTGGCTCTTGCTCATAGCAGGTGCTCCTTGAGGACTGTGGGGGAGAAGGGTCGGGCACGCCGCCGCACGGTCCGGCCGTGCGGCGGCGCGCCGTTCCCGAGGTTCAGCTCTGGAGGTTCTGGACGAAGTTGATGACGTCCTTGACCGTCTTCAGGTTCCGCAGCTCGTCGTCGGGAATCTCGACGCCGAACTGGTCCTGGGCGGCCACGGCGATCTCCACCATCGACAGCGAGTCGATGTCGAGGTCGTCGATGAAGTTCTTGTCGGGGGTCACCTCGGACTTGTCGATGCCGACGATGTCGTCGATGATCTCGGCGAGGCCGTCCAGGATCTGCTGTTCGGTGGCGACTGCCATGGTTCTGCGTTCTCCTTCGGTGGGTTGGTCCAGAGCCTGCGAGCAGGCGTGACGGCCTACGGGATCTGGATGACTTGGGCAGCGTAGGACAGTCCGGCGCCGAACCCGACCAGGAGGGCCGGTGCGCCGGACGGCACGTCGCCGCGTTCGATCATTCGGGACAGGGCCAGCGGGATGGAGGCTCCCGAGGTGTTGCCCGACTGGACGATGTCGTCGGCCACGACGGCGTCCGTGGCCTTCACCTTGCGGGCGATCGCCTCGATGATCCGCAGGTTGGCCTGGTGCGGGACGACGGCGGCGAGGTCCTGGGGCTTGATCCCCGCGCGCTCGCACGCCTCGACCGCGATCGGGGCGATCGCGGAGGTGGCCCAGCGGAAGACCGCCTGCCCCTCCTGCCGGATGAACGAGTGCCGGTCCTCGATGATGATCTTGTCGTACTTGTCGCCGGCGCTGCCCCACACGACCGGGCCGATGCCGGGGGAGTCGCTGCCGGTCACCACGGCCGCGCCGGCGCCGTCCGCGAAGATGATGCAGGTGGAGCGATCGGTCCAGTCGATCCACTGGGACATCTTCTCCGAGCCGACGACCAGCACGTTGCGCGCGCTTCCGGCGCGGACCGCGGCGCTCGCGGTGGCGAGCGCGTAGCAGAAGCCGGCGCAGGCGGCGTTGATGTCGAACGCGCCGGGCGCCCCGATGCCGAGCCGGTGCGCCACCTGGGCGGCGTGGCCGGGCATCGGCGACTCCGCCGAGCAGGTCGCCAGGATGACCAGGTCGATGTCGGACGGCGCGAGCCCGCTGCCCGCCAGGGCCTTGCCGCCGGCGTGCACGCCGAGCTCGACGATGCCCTCGTCGTCGCCGGCGATGCGGCGCTCGGCGATGCCGACGCGGCTGCGGATCCACGCGTCGTCGGTGTCGACGGTCCGTGCGAGCTCGTCGTTGGTGACGACCCGGGCCGGCCGGTAGTCGCCGAACGCGAGGATGCGGGCGCCGGCGGTCGCCTCGGGGATGCTGAGCGCCCCGGTCATGCCTGGTTCGCCTTGATCAGCTCGCGGGCCTTGTCCAGGTCCGCGGGGGTCTTGCAGGCGACCAGGTCGATCCCCTTCAGCTCGCGGCGGGCGAGGCCGGTCAACGTCCCGGCGGGCGGCAGCTCGATGATCGCGGTGACGCCCAGCTCCCGCATGGTGTCCATGCAGGAGTCCCAGCGGACCGGGGTGCTGACCTGCTCGACGATCCGGTCGGCGAAGTCGCGCCCGGACGTGACGACGGCGCCGTCACGGTTCTGCAGCAGCCGCGGCCCCGGGTCGGCGACGGGCACGCCGGACGCGAGGCGGCGGAGCGTGTCGACGGCGGGCGCCATGTGCGGGGTGTGGAAGGCCCCGGCGACCGACAGCGGGCGGAGCCGCGCCTTGGCGGGCGGCTCGTCGGCGAACTCGGCGAGGCGCTCCATGGTCCCGGCGGCGACGATCTGCCCCGCGCCGTTGACGTTGGCGGGCGTGAGCCCGTGCTTGTCGATGGAGGCGAGGACCTCGTCGGCGTCGCCGCCGAGTACGGCGGTCATCCCGGTCTCGGTGACGGCGGCGGCGTCGGCCATCGCCCGTCCCCGCTCCCGGACGAGAACCAGCGCGGCCTCCGGGGACATGACCCCGGCGATGGCGCCGGCGGCCAGTTCCCCGACGCTGTGACCTGCCACCGCGTCCGGCCGGATGGGGCCGCCCGCGTAGGGGTGGCCCTCGGGCCGGACGAGATCCTCGAAGAGGACGTCGTGGGCGGCGAGCGCGGCGGCGACCAGCAGCGGCTGGGCGACGGCGGTGTCACGGATCTCCTCGGCGTCCGCCTCCGTCCCGTACCGGACCAGGTCGAGCCCCGTGACGGCCGACCACCAGGCGAGACGGTCGGCGACTCCGGGTATCTCTAGCCATGGCTGCAGGAAGCCGGGGGATTGGGCGCCCTGGCCGGGCGATGCGAGGAGAATCACAGCGCCCAGCTTGCCGCGAACGCCCTCGACCCACGATGCGGATCACCACGAACTTTCGTCGAGGCGCTTTGTAAGACCCCTACAAGCTCGCGGTTTACGCGCGTGTCTGGAAGCGGCCCAGGACCAGGGCGATGCGGAGGGTGAAGGCGTTGCGGCCGTCCGTGGGGGACAGGCCGGTGAGTTCGGCCACGCGGCGCAGGCGGTAGCGCACGGTGTTGGGGTGGACGAACAGGAGGCGCGCGGTGGCCTCCAGCGACGAGCCCTGCTCCAGGTAGGTGGTGAGCGTGTCGAGGAGCGGGGCGCCGGCGGCGAGCATCGGGTTGTAGACGCTCTCCACCAGGTAGAGGCGCGCCTCGTCATCGCCGTCCAGCGCGCGTTCGGGCAGCAGCTCGGTCGCCTCGACCGGGCGGGGCGCGTCCGGCCAGCCGGCGGCGGAGCGGAGCCCGGCCACGGCGGCCTGCGCCGAGCGGGTCGAGTCGTAGAGGTCGGCGACCTGCGGACCGACGACGACCGGGCCCGGTCCGCACTTGGCGGCGATGGGACGCGCCGCCTCCATGGGGTCGGTGTCGCCGCCCACGATGGCGATGACCCGGTGCCCCTGGACTCCGGCCAGCACGTCGGCGCGCGCGCGGCGCGCGGCGAGCTGCATCTGGTCGATCGTGACCTCGGGCTCTTCGTCCTCAGGCGTGAACCCCGCGATGACCGTCACGGGCTTGGACGTCCACCCCAGGGCCGCCGCCCAGGAGTGCATGCCGTCGTCGACCTCGCCGCGCAGCACGGCGTTGACGACCAGGGCTTCCAGCCGGGCGTCCCAGGCGGCGCGCGTCTCGGCGGCGCGCGCGTACACCTGGGCGGCGCCGAACGCCACGTCCCGGGTGTAGCGCAGGATGGCCTCGCGGAGCTGGGCCTCGCCGCCGGGCGCGGCCAGCTCGCCCAGCCGCGTCTCCACCACGTCGATGATGACGCGGATCATGTCGATCGTGTGATGCAGCTTGATGGCGCGCAGCAGCTCGCGGGGCGCGGTGCCGAACACCTCGCCGGCGATGGCCGGACGGGTCTGCTCGCTGTTCTTGAACCACTCGACGAACGCCGCGATGCCCGCCTGGGCGACGAGGCCGATCCAGGAGCGCTGGTCGGCCGGCATGCGCCGGAACCAGGGGAGGTGCTCCTCCATGCTGCTCAAGGCGGCGGTGCCGAACGTCCCCATCGCCTTCTCCAGGCGCTGGGTGGTCTGCTCGCGGATCTCGGCCTCGCTCGGGGTGTCCACAACCCCAGAGTGCCACCACCACGGCGGTGACCCGTCCGGAAACGAGCGAACCGCGTCAGCGCGGAGTGACATCGGACTCCTCCCCGGGCGCGACGGTCCTCCGGAACCGTCGGGCGCGCGGCGAGATCGTCTCGCGTGGCGGCGGCATCGTGGTCTTTCTACCATCCAAGATCGTCCGGCCGGTCCCGGCGGGCGCCCGGCTCAGCGGACTCTTGGTGAGATGTCCGGCACCGCGCTCGTGTGCGCCGTGTGGTTCGCGTCACGTGCGGGCCGGCGCGGGCGTTCGAACCCGCGGACCAGGATCCAGATGGCCGCGAGCGCGCCGGCGCAGACCGCCAGCCAGGGCAGCCTCTCCGCGATCCACGCGGGCCGGTCGGGTGCGGTGTGCAGCCCCGGCAGGCCGCCGAACGCGAGCAGCGTTCCCGTGGTGACCGCCAGCAGCGCCGTCTGGTGCCACAGGAAGATCGTCATGGCGGAGCGGTTGGCGCCGGCGATCGCCGAGCGGACCCGGGGGCGCCGCGTCCAGCGGGTCAGCGGCCCGTGCAGCAGCAGCGCCAGGCCCACCTGGGCGAGGCCGAACGCGACCGCCGCGAGCGTGGGCGGGCTGAGGTTGGACACCTCGGCGCCCGGCACGCCGACCATGCTCGCCGGATACCCCGCGAACAGGATCAGCAGGGCGGCCGCCGCGCCGCCTCCGCCCAGCAGGACGCGCCCCGCCCGGCGGGAGCCGAGCGCGCCGCCCGCCCAGCCGACGCCCAGGTAGAACGGCACGAGCCAGGCGGTGAAGACGGTGGCCCAGCCCGTCCATCCGGGCGTGTCGAGCACGAAGCGGCCGACGTCGACGGCGGCGGTCGCCGCGACGAGGAGGGCGGCGCCCCAGAGGCCGAGCCGGTTCCAGACGGCGGCGATCACCGGCGTCAGCGCGGTCAGGACCACGTAGACGGCCAGGAACCAGAGCGGGCTGAGCACGAGTTCGACCACGGTGCGAACGCCGTCCGCCGAGAACCCCGCCCGGGACAGGGCTGCCGCGGCGGGGATCCATGCCGCCGCGAGGACGGGCAGGGGCCGTGCGAAGCGGGCCAGGCGCCGCCGCAGCCTGGGGCCCCACGGCTCGCCGGGACGCAGGCCCTTCGCCGCGGCGTAGCCGCCGACGAAGAAGAACACCGCGAGCGTCTGCAGCAACCAGGAGATCGGGGCCAGCTCCGGCATCGTGCGCAGCGGGCTGGTGACCCGCAGATCCGCGCCGGAACCGTCCGCGACGAACGCGGTGACCAGCCAGTGGCCGAGCACCACGCCGAGGATCGCGAAGGCGCGCAGGGCGTCGACGGCCATGTCGCGGCCTTGCCCGGCCTCCGTTCGGACGGACGGCTCCGTGTCGAGCGCGGTCTCAGGCACGGGTGACCTCCGCGGCGCGGCCGAGGGCGATGAGGGCGAGGTTGCGCAGCGCGAGGGAGCCCGGCTTCAGGTAGCCGCTGTGGGGTCCCGTCCCGGCGTCGAAGCGGAGGGCGCCGAAGCCGGACGAGACGGGATCCGCGCCGAATCCCTGACCGGCGACGCGGACGTTCGGCACGAACCGCATCCAGTCGCCCTTCGCCCGGCCCGCCCAGACGCGGGCGGACGTCCCGAGCCCGGCGGCGTCGTCCTTCGTCGTGCCGGGGCTGCCGTACAGGGCGATGTCGTCCACCGGGAGGGATGCGAGTGGCCGTGCGGCCTTGGCGCACACCACCGAGCCGTAGCTGTGGCAGAGGAGCGCGAACCGGGCGCGTCCGTTCACGCGGTGGACACCGGTGAGGAGGCGTTCGAGGTTCCGCGCGCCGTCGTCGGCGTCCCCGGCGGACAGGACGCCGGGGCTCAGTGTCGACGGCGAGTCGTAACCGAGCCAGGCGATCACGGCGATCCTTTCGCCGGGAGAGTTCGCTCGGGCCTGCCGGTAGAGCGCACGGGTGTCGCCGCCGACGAACTTGGGGTCGTCGTAGTTGGTCAGCGTGTTGTCCGCGCCGGGCACGACGACGGCGATCCGGTCGGCGCGCTCCAGGTCGCCGATGACCTCGACGGCCCGTCCGTCACCTCGCGGGTCGAAGGACAGGAAGCGCCGGCCCTCTGCCAGGAACGAGGGCAGGACGCGCGTCCGGTCGCCGTCGTGGACGCGCTCCGCGGTGGCCAGCGCTCGCGCGATGTCCCCCCGGGTGGCCTGGTAGCGGGCGTCCAGGGTCGCGGCCGACAGCTCGGGCGTCGTACGCGGCGCCGCGTACACCTCGGCGTGGGCCGCCGCGGTGCCCGTCGAACCGGTCGCCGTGAGGAGCAGGGCGGCGGCCGCGGCCTTGCGAACGCGAGGCATCCGGAACATCCCTCCTGATCAGTGGGGTGAAGTACTGATCAGGAAGGTAGGAATCGGACGTTGTAGAGCAGATCAACCGGAGGTGTGGTCTTGCGCCGTGCGACCCTGGTGGCACACGTGGGACCCGGGTATCAGTCGCCGGGACGGACCAGGCCCACGTCGTAGGCGAAGACGATGGCCTGCGGCCGGTCGCGCAGCCCCAGCTTCATCAGGATCCGCCCGAAATGCGTCTTGACGGTCTGCTCCGCCACGACCAGCTCCCCGGCGATCTCGCCGTTGGACAGCCCGCGCGCCACCAGCGTCAGCACCTCGGTCTCCCGCTCCGTCAGCTCGTCCAGCCGCTTGCGGGACGGCGCCCGCCGCCCGCCGAGCCGGGAGAACTCCGCGATGAGCCGCCGGGTGATCGACGGCGACAGCAGCGCGTCGCCCGCCGCCACGACGCGGACCGCGTCCGACAGCTCCGTCGCGGAGGCGTCCTTCAGCAGGAACCCGCTGGCCCCGGCGCGCAGCGCCTCGTAGACGTAGTCGTCCAGGTCGAACGTGGTGAGCATGAGAATCCTCGGTACGCCGTCGTCCCCGCCGCCGTTCGCGCCGCCGAGGATCCGGCGGGTCGCCTCCAGCCCGTCCATGACCGGCATCCGGACGTCCATCAGCACCACGTCCGGGCGCAGCTCGGCGACGCGGCGCAGGCCCTCCTCGCCGTTCACCGCCTCGCCCACGACCTCGATGTCGGGCTGGGCGTTCAGCAGCACGCCGAACGCGGTGCGCACCATGCCCTGGTCGTCGACGATCACGACCCGGACGGTCACGACCGGTCCCGCGCCTTCACCGGCAGGTTGGCGGTCACGGCGAATCCTCCCTCTGGTGTCGGCCGGGCCGTCAGCTCGCCGCCGAGCGCGGCGGCCCGCTCACGCATCCCGACCAGCCCGTGGCCGCCGCCGGGCAGCGGCGGGCCGGGCGGCTTCCCGTCCCCGGGCGGGCCGTTGACGACGCCGAGCCAGACTATTGCCTCGTCGCTGGACACCTCGACGTGCACCCGCGAACCGGGCGCGTGCCGCATCGCGTTGCTCAGCGCCTCCTGCAGGATCCTGAACGCGGTGAGCCCCACGCCCGGCGGGAGCGCGGCGATGTCGCCCTCCAGGAACGTCTCCACCTCAAGGCCCGCGCCCCGCGCGTTGCCGATCAGCTCGTCCAGCCTGTCGAGGCTCGGCTGCGGGGCCGTCTCGGCGCCGTCCTCGGAGCGCAGGACGCCGAGCACGCGGCGCAGCTCGGTAAGCGCGTCCAGCGCCGTCGCGCGGATCTCCGCGAGGTCCTGCCGTGTCTCGTCCGGTACCGCCTCGACCTTGTAGGGCGCGGCCTCCGCCTGGATCGCGATCATCGACATGTGGTGCGCGACGACGTCGTGCAGCTCCCGCGCGATCCGCTGGCGCTCGGTCAGCACCGCCTCGGCGTCCAGGTGCCGCCGCTCCTGCTCGGCCAGCTCGCGCCGGGACGTCCGCCGGACCCGCACGGCGTAGCCGACCGCCAGCGGCAGCAGGAGCAGCACCGACGCGCCGGGCGCGGTGTCCGGGTCCTTGATCCAGACGAAGGCGAACGACAGGATCGCGACGCCCAGCGTGATGTCCCGCGAGCAGCGCACCGTCACCGTGTAGACGCACATGAGCGCGGCGAAGGCCCCGCCCTCGATGTACTCGATGTCCGGCGGCCACGGGCTCAGGTCGACGACCGCCATCGACAGGAAGCTCATCCGCCAGGCGGCCAGCGGATGCCGGTCGCGCAGGGCCAGCGGCGCGGTCACCAGGACCGCGATCAGCATGACCGTCCCGTCGCCCGGGTAGCTCGCCAGCTGGGCGCGCACGGGCTCCTTGAGCATCGAGTTCGTCCCGCCGATGACCAGGCCGGTGAGGCCGATCCAGAACAGGTTCGCCACCAGCCCGAACGGCAGCCGCCCGATGCCGAGGTACCGTGTCCACCGCAGCCCCAGGGGCCAGGGCCGGTCGAGCGGCGGCGCGGGTTCGGCCCGCCCGGTCACCGCGGCGGCCAGGACGACGTTCCGCAGCGCCTTGCGCAGCGGGTTCGGCTCGCCCCCCGTCTCGTCCCCGGCCATGACGACCAGGCTAGAGACTCCGCGGCGACCCCGGATGACACCCTGGTGGGACACGTCCGTCATACCCGGGTACGGTGCGGTGCGTGGAGCCCGTCGAAGCGCTGCGCCGCATCGCGTTCCTGCTGGAGCGCGCCCATGAGCCGACCTACCGCGTGCGGGCCTTCCGCACCGCCGCGGACCTCGCCGCGCGGACGCCCGCGGACGAACTCGCGGCCCGCGCCCGCGAGGGCGCGCTGACCGGCCTGCCGGGCATCGGCAAGGTCACGGCCCTGGTCATCGAAGAGGCGCTGCGCGGCGAGACGCCGGTCTACCTGCGCCGCCTGGAAGCGACCGACGGGGAGCCGCTGGACGAGGCCACGGCCGCCCTCCGCTCCGCGCTCAAGGGCGACCTGCACACCCACAGCGACTGGTCGGACGGCGGCTCACCGATCCTGGAAATGGCCGAGACGGCGCGCTCCCTCGGCCACGAGTACCTCGCCCTCACCGACCATTCACCGCGCCTCAAGGTCGCCAACGGCCTGTCCGCCGAGCGTCTCGGGCGGCAACTCGACGTCGTCGCCCGACTCAACAGAGATCTTGCGCCGTTCCGCATCCTCACCGGCATCGAGGTCGACATCCTGGAGGACGGCACCCTCGATCAGGATCCCGCCCTTCTGGAGCGCCTGGACGTCGTCGTCGCCAGCGTCCATTCCAAACTGCGCATGGACCACGTCGCCATGACGAAACGCATGGTCGCGGCGATCGCGAACCCCCGCGTGAACGTCCTCGGCCACTGCACCGGACGCATCGTCAAGGCGGGCGGCAAGCGCGGCGGCCTGCGTCCCGAGTCGGAGTTCGACGCCGCGCTCGTCTTCGACGCCTGCGCCGCCTACGACGTCGCGGTGGAGATCAACTCGCGTCCGGAACGCCTCGACCCGCCCAAGCGCCTGCTCCGCCTCGCCGTGGAGGCAGGCTGCCGCTTCTCCATCGACTCCGACGCCCACGCCCCGGGCCAGCTCGACTGGCAGCACTTCGGCTGCGAGCGCGCCGCCCGCTGCGCGGTCTCCGCGGACCGGCTGGTCAACGCCCTTCCCGGAGCCGACCTGGTGTCCTGGACGCGCTCCAAGCCCTGACCCCGGCCGTCGCTCGGGGGGGGCACGGCGGCGTGCGGGCCGGCCATCCGTCGCCGCACGGATTGGATCAAGGTCATTCACCTCCTTTTCGCCGTCCCGCGGACCGGATGAAGATCAATAGGGCTACGGTTGGCTCGCACGGTCCGCCGATGCCGCCGAGGGGTACCGATGACCGAGATCACGCACCGCTTCGTCCAGTCGGACAGCGGTCTGCGCATGCACGTCGCCGAGGCCGGCGAGGGGCCGCTGGTCCTGCTCCTGCACGGCTTCCCGGAATGCTGGTACTCCTGGCGCCACCAGCTCACCGCGCTCGCCGAGGCGGGCTACCACGCCGTCGCCCCCGACCAGCGCGGCTACGCCCGGACGGGCGGCCCGGCGGAGACCGGCCAGTACACGATCCTGCACCTGGCCGGCGACGCCGTCGGGCTCATCGGCGCCCTCGGCGCGGACCGTGCCGTGGTCGCCGGGCACGACTGGGGAGCCCCCGTCGCCTGGGCCACCGCGCAGATGCGCCCGGACAAGGTGCGCGGGGTCATCGGTATGTCGGTCCCGCACCGCCCGCGCAGCAGCAGGCCGCCCGTCGCGTCCATGCGCCGCATGTTCGGCGAGGGCTTCTACATGGTCCGCTTCCAGGAACCCGACGTCCCGGAGGCCGAACTCGACCGCGACCGGGCCGCCACGTTCCGCCGGATGCTGTGCGGGACGTCCGGCGACGGCCCCGTCCCGGGCCCGGTCGCACCCGAGGGCGGAGGGATACTCGACGGCTTCCCGGAGCCGGAGAAGCTCCCCGCCTGGCTCACCGAGGACGACATCGCCACCTACGTCGAGGAGTACGCCGAGAGCGGCTTCACCGGCCCGGTCAACTGGTATCGCAACCTCGACCGGAACTGGGAGCTGACCGCCGCCTGGCACCGCGCCCCGATCGGCGCTCCCGCGCTGTTCATCGCCGGTGAGCACGACATCGTCTCGGCCGGCTCCCGCCAGGTGATCGACTCCATGACCGACTTCGTGCCGAACCTCCGCGACACCGTCTGGCTGTCCGAGTGCGGCCACTGGACGCAGCAGGAACGCCCGGCCGAGGTGAACGAGGCCATGCTCGCCTTCCTCCGCGGCCTCTGACCGGGAAATGTCGGAGGCGCGGCATACGGTCACCGGGTGAACCGCACCGACCGTTTGTACGCCCTGGTGGAGGAGCTGCGGGCCTGTGCGCCGCGCCGCGTCAGCGCGCGTGAGCTGGCCGCGCGGTACGAGGTGAGCGTCCGGACGATCGAACGGGACATCTGCGCGCTCCAGCAGGCCGGGGTGCCGATCTACGCGGACGTCGGCCGGGGCGGCGGCTACACCCTCGACAAGAGCCGCACGCTGCCGCCGCTGAACTTCACCCCCGCCGAGGCCGTCGCCGTCGCGATCACCCTCGCGCGTGCGGGTGGCGCGCCGTACTCCCGGTCCGCCCGCACCGCCCTCCACAAGATCGTCTCGGCGATGTCGGGCACCGACAGCGACTCGGCCCGGGAACTGGCCGGACGCGTCCGCATCCTGACCCCGCCGGAAGCGGACGACCGGGATGGGCGGGAGCGAGCCGGGGCCCGCGGAGGGTCGTCCGCCCACGGTGAGCGAGACGAGCGGGAGCGGCCCGGAGGGTCCGGGGAGCCGTCCCCTCACCGGCAGTCCGCCTCGGTGCCCGCCGTCCTGGAGGAGGCGATGTCCGCGCGCCGCGTCGTGCGGCTCGGCTACGTCGACGCGAGCGGCAGCGAGACCGAACGCGACGTCGAGCCCGTCGGGTTCACCGCCCTGTCGCTGCGCTGGTACCTGCTCGGGTGGTGCCGCCTGCGCGGCGAGGCCCGCGTCTTCCGCATCGACCGCGTCCGCCGCGCCGCGCTGCTTGACGAGCCCGCCCCGGAACGCGACTTCGACGACCTGGCCGCCGCCCCGGCCGACTACGTCGCCCGGCCGCTCGAATTCGTCTGAGAAATCCCGTAAACCCCGACACAGGGCTGTCGCGGACCCCTCCCACGCTGGTCCACGTACCAGTTGAGAAGGCAGAGGAGAGGGCCATGACAGTCCCCGCGTTCAACACCGTCGCGTGGTTCCAGGTCGGCACGGACGCACCGGAGGAGGCCCGCCGCTTCTACGGCGACCTCTTCGGCTGGCGGTTCGACGCCGACGGCGACGGCTACGACCTCGTCAGCTACCCCGGCTCGGACGTCCCCGCGGGCGGCGTCTCGCACGAGCCCGACGCGTCCGGCAACCACGCGATGTTCATGGTCCTCGTCGGGGACGTCGACGCGGTGTGCGCCGAGACGGAGAAGGGCGGCGGAAAGGTCGCCATGCCCACCGTGACCACGGGCAACGGCCTCACGTTCGCCTACCTGGACGACCCGGCCGGCAACCGCTTCGGCGTCTTCAAGCCCCCGGCGTCCTGACCCTGGACGCGAACGGGGCCCCGAGCGAACCTCGGGGCCCCGTCGTCATGCCCGGAACAGAACGATTGCGGCCTACACCTCCGCAATCACAGGTTCCCGGCGGGCGCCGTCAGCCGTCGCCGCCGGTGTTGCTCTCGGCGCTGCCCACGCCGTTGGCGAAGACGTCGCTGACCTCGGCGTCCAGGCGGTAGCGGTGGATCGCCTGCTGGAGCGTCTCCGGCTTGACCTCGCCGTGCCGGGCGAGCCGGGTCAGGACCGCGAGGACGAGCGACGCGGCGTCCACGTGGAAGAACCGGCGGGCGGCGGCGCGGGTGTCGGAGAAGCCGAACCCGTCGGTGCCGAGCGAGGTGAAGTCCGTGTGCACCCACGGGGCGATCTGGTCGGGTACGGCACGGGCGAAGTCCGATACCGCGACGATCGGCCCGGCGACGTTGTCGAGCGTCCGGGAGACGTACGGGACGCGCTGCTCGGCGTCGGGGTTGAGCAGGTTCCACTCGTCGCACTCGCGGGCCTCGCGGGCCAGCTCGTTCCACGAGGTCGCCGACCAGACGTCGGCGGCGACGCCCCAGTCCTCGGCGAGGAGCCGCTGCGCCTCCAGGGCCCACCGCCCGCCGACGCCGGACGCCAGGATCTGCGCCCGCGGGACCTCGCCGTTCCCTGGGGTGACCTCCGGTGCGCTCTTGTGCCGGTACAGGCCCTTGAGGATGCCGTCGACGTCCACGTCGTCGGGCTCGGCGGGCTGCTGGTACGGCTCGTTGTAGACGGTCAGGTAGTAGAAGACGTTCTCGCCCTGAGGGTGCTCGTCGGACGTGCCGTACATGCGTCGCAGCGCGTCCTTGACGATGTGGGCCAGCTCGAACGCCCACGTCGGGTCGTAGTGCACGCAGGCGGGGTTCGACGCGGCGAGCAGGGGCGAGTGGCCGTCGGCGTGCTGGAGGCCCTCACCGGTGAGGGTGGTGCGGCCCGCCGTGGCGCCGAGGAGGAACCCGCGGCCCATCTGGTCGGCGAGCGACCACATCTGATCGCCGGTCCGCTGGAACCCGAACATCGAGTAGAAGATGTACACCGGGATCATGTGCTCGCCGTGCGTGGCGTACGTGGTGCCCGCGGCGATCGCGGACGCCATCGACCCGGCCTCGCTGATGCCCTCGTGCAGCATCTGGCCGCTCTCGGACTCCTTGTACGACAGCAGCAGCTTGCGGTCGACCGCGTCGTAGGTCTGCCCGTGCGGCGAGTAGATCTTGGACGTCGGGAACAGCGAGTCCATCCCGAACGTGCGGTACTCGTCCGGGGCGATCGGCACGAACCGGGCGCCGATGTTCTCGTCCTTGATCAGGTCCTTGAGCAGCCGGACGAACGCCATGGTCGTCGCGACGTTCTGCTTGCCGGAGCCCTTCTTCAGCTCGCTGTACACGGGGTCGCCGGGCAGCTTGAGCGGCTTGGCGCGCACGACCCGCTTCGGCAGGAATCCGCCGAGCGCGGCGCGGCGCTCGCGCATGTACTGGATCTCGTCGGAGTCCTCGCCCGGGTGGTAGTAGGGCGGGAGCGGCGCCTCCAGCGCCGAGTCCGGGATGTCGAGGTAGAGGCGGTCCCGGAACTCCTTGAGCTCGGCCTTGGTGAGCTTCTTCATCTGGTGGGTGGCGTTGCGGGCCTCGAAGTCGGAGCCGAGCGTCCAGCCCTTGATGGTGTGCGCGAGGATCACGGTCGGCTGCCCGACGTGCTCGCGGGCGGCCTTGAACGCCGCGTACACCTTGCGGTAGTCGTGCCCGCCGCGCGACAGCTTGCGCAGCTCGTCGTCCCCGAGGTGCTGGACGATCCTGCGCAGCCGCGGGTCGGCGCCGAAGAACTTCTCCCGGATGTACTCGCCGGACTCGACGGTGAACGTCTGGAACTGCCCGTCCGGGGTGGTGTTCATCTGGTTGACCAGCACGCCGTCGACGTCCTGCGCGAGCAGCGGGTCCCAGTCGCGGCCCCAGATGACCTTGATGACGTTCCAGCCGGCGCCGCGGAAGTAGGACTCCAGCTCCTGGATGATCTTGCCGTTGCCGCGGACCGGACCGTCCAGCTGCTGGAGGTTGCAGTTGATGACGAAGGTGAGGTTGTCGAGCTCCTCGCGGGCGGCGAGGCCGATCGCGCCGAGCGACTCGGGCTCGGCCATCTCGCCGTCGCCGAGGAACGCCCACACGTGCGAGCGGGACGTGTCCTTGATCTTCCGGTTGTACAGGTAGCGGTTGAACCGGGCCTGGTACACGGAGTTGATCGCGGTGAGGCCCATGGACACCGTGGGGAACTCCCAGAAGTCCGGCATGAGCCTCGGGTGCGGGTAGGACGACAGCCCGCCGCCCGGGTGCGAGTGCTCCTGGCGGAAGCCGTCGAGCTTGTCTTCCGGGAGGCGTCCCTCAAGATAGGCGCGGGCGTAGATGCCAGGGGAGGCGTGCCCCTGGATGAAGACCTGGTCGCCGGACTCGCCGTGGTCCTTGCCGCGGAAGAAGTGGTTGAAGCCGACCTCGTACAGCGAGGCCGCGGAGGCGTAGGTGGCGATGTGCCCGCCGACGCCGATCTCGGGACGGTTAGCGCGCGACACCATGATCGCGGCGTTCCAGCGGATGTAGGCGCGGATGCGCCGCTCCACGTGCTCGTCGCCGGGGAACCAGGGCTCGGACTCCGGCGGGATCGTGTTGATGAAGTCGGTGCTGCGGAGGCTGGGCACACCGACCTGCAGCTCCCGGGCCCTCTCCAGGAGCCGGAGCATCACGTAGCGCGCCCGGCCGCGGCCTTCTGTCTTGATGACCGTGTCCAGCGACTCCAGCCACTCCCGGGTCTCGTCCGGGTTGATGTCCGGCAGCTGGCTCGGCAGGCCGTCGCTGATGATCGAAAAGCGTTGACGTCCGGAAGGCACGGGGTCCCCTCTGTCCTTACGTCTTTGCGGGTGAGACCGGGTTCCCGCCGCGCGGGTGGCCACCGGTCCCCGGCAGACTGTTGTCGCTCGTCTCGAGATCCATCGTCGCCGTTTATGACGGCTAACGCATCTCTACCAACCGGTAACCATTCTCCCCGGTCAACCGGGGTACGCACCCTGGGAGAGCCGATTTTCCCGACGAGATCGGAGGAGCCATGAACGGGCGTGTCGGAGACCGGCTGCTTGTCCACGGCAACATCGTGGGGCAGGCCGACCGGCAGGGCGAGATCATCGAGGTCCGGGGCCGGGACGGCGGCCCGCCGTTCCTGGTCCGGTTCGACGACGGCCACGAGACCCTCGTCTACCCGGGGCCGGACGCGGTCGTCGAGCCCAAGGGGCAGCTGTCCCGTTAGCGGGCCGGGCACCGCACCGGCCGGGGGGTCCGTGCCGGTCCCGGACCAGGAGATCCATGCGGTCCGGGAGGCGTCCTGTGCCGCGGATCGGGTATGCACGGGCTCATGGAGAGCACCGTGGTCCGGGTGGCGACCGGCACACGCGACGCCGTGCACGACATCACGGCCGAATGCGAGAGGTTCGCCGCGTCGGCGGGCGGCGACGGGCTGCTGCACGTCTTCGTCCCGCACGCCACCGCCGGCGTGGCGATCATCGAACTGGGGGCCGGCAGCGACGACGATCTGCTGGCGGCCCTCGGCGACCTGCTGCCTGCGGACGACCGCTGGCGGCACGTGCACGGCTCGCCGGGGCACGGGCGGTCGCACGTGATGCCCGCGCTCGTCCCGCCGTTCGCGACCCTTCCGGTCGTCGGCGGGCGGCTCGCACTGGGGACGTGGCAGTCCGTGGCGCTGGTCGACCTCAACGTGGACAACCCCGACCGCCAGGTCCGGCTGTCGTTCCTTGAAGGATGAGCGAGGCGAGCCGGTGGGTTCGCTCCCCACGAGGCGCAAGGATGACGGCGGGCTGTCACGCTCGGTGGAGATCTTGTCACGCCGATCCCCGTATTCGGGTCAATGAGGCCACCAAAAGCCGGGAAGACACTTGCGCTAGGGGCCCTCACTTGTGTGAACTGTCCCGCAAACAACGCACAGGTGCGGGACGAGCACCCGTCCAGGGGGCGAAATGAGAAGTGCACGGCACCGTGCGGACTGACGACAATGGGAGGACTTTCGTGAGCGCGACCGCGGGTCAGGCGCAGTCTGAGCGCAGCCTGGCCGAACGGCTCGGCCTCAAGGCGGGCCAGGTGGTGCAGGAGATCGGCTACGACGACGACGTCGACGAGGAGCTCCGCGCATCCGTCGAGGCCGTCACGGAGAACGAGCTCGTCGACGAGGACTACGAGGACGTGGTCGACGTCGTGCTGCTGTGGTGGCGCGAGGAGGACGGCGACCTGTTCGAGGGCCTGACCGACGCGATGATCCCGCTCACCGGCGGCGGCAACATCTGGCTGCTGACGCCGAAGGCGGGCCGGGACGGGCATGTGGAGCCGAGCGACATCGGCGAGGCCGCGCAGACGGCCGGCCTGTCGCAGACCAGCAGCGTCAGCGCCGCCAAGGAGTGGTCGGGGACGCGGCTGGTCGCGCCCAAGGTCCGCAAGTAGCCCCGGCGCCCGACCGCGGGCCGTGCGGGGTGGCAGACTGGCCCCGTCCCCCACGTCCGTGGGGGACGGGCCATGACCCCGCCCGGAGCGGGGCTGAATCGCGGGAGAGGCTTTGGCGGTAGAGGTAGGCGACGGCGCACCGGACTTCGAGCTGAAGGACCAGCACGGCACACCGGTGAAGCTGTCGGACTTCCGCGGCGAGAAGAACGTCGTCCTGGTGTTCTACCCGCTGGCGTTCAGCGGCGTCTGCACCGGGGAGCTGTGCCAGATCCGGGACGAACTGCCCACGCTGGGCGGCGATGACGTGCAGGTTCTGGCGGTCTCGGTCGACTCGATGTTCGCGCTGCGCGCCTGGGCCGAGCAGGAGAAGTACACGTTCCCCCTGCTGGCGGACTTCTGGCCGCACGGCGGGACGGCACAGCGCTACGGCGTGTTCGATGAGGGCAAGGGGGTCGCCGTGCGCGGAACCTTCGTCATCGACACCGAGGGCGTGGTCCGCTGGAAGGTCGTCAACGCGATCCCGGACGCACGCGACATCGACGAGTACCGCAAGGCGCTCGCCGGGCTCTGAGCGAACCGGACCGGTTCCGGCCACGTGGCCGGAACCGGCCCCCGCACCGTGTGGAGGTGTGATGCCCTGCTTCCGCTGCGGGGCGCGGCAGACCGACCCTGTCCGGGGCGCGAGCCCGTGGAGGCGCGGGGTCCGGGCGGACCGCCAGGTACTGATCTGCCCCGGCTGCCAGACCGCTCACGACTGGGCCGACGATCTCGACCGCTGCTCGGGCTGCGGCGCGGCCGCGCTGGTGTGCCGGCTCGGCGAGGTCGAGTGCCGCGACTGCGGCCACACCCGCGAGGCCGCCCCCGGCGACCTGGTGCATTCCGGCGCCGCGCAGGCGGCCTCCTCCGACTCCTCCGAGGGTGACCTCTCCGAGGAGGTCGCCGCGGCCCTCAGCCGCGTCCTGAAGCGGGGCCCCGCGGGCTGATCGCGCGGCGGTGCGCCCCGGCGGGCGGCGGCCGTGCGCAGGGCTTTCCGATACTTGACGTGGTGATTCGCGCCCTGCCACGCTGCGCGGATGCCGATCGTGCTGATGCGCCTGGTCACCCGGATCACCGGGCGGTCCTGGCGTGTCCCCGCGCTGGTGCTCCTCGCGGCCTTCCTGACGGGCTGGCTGCTGATCGCGGTGTTCGAGGAGCCCGGTGCCGAGATCAAGAGGCCGGACGAGTACATCTGGTACTTCCTCGTCAGCGGCACGACCACCGGGTACGGCGACCTGAGCCCGGCGACGACCGGCGGGCGGATCGGCGGCGTGCTCATCATCGTGGCCGGGCTCACCGCCGGGCTCGTGATGTTCGCCGAGCTCACGCTCTGGATGGGAAAGGGACGGGCGATGAGGGCCAACGGCCAGGCGCAGCTGCACAAGCGCCGGCACATCGTGATGGTCGGCTACCACCGTGACGGGCTGCGGACCATCATCGGCCAGCTCCGCGCGGACGTGGAGTTCGCGAAGACGGACGTCGTCGCGATCTTCTGGCCGGATGAGCTGACGGGCGAGAACCCCGACCCCGACCTGTACGACGTGGTCGCGTTCGACGGGACCGCCTACGAGCGGGCGTGCCTGGAGGCCGCCCGCGCCGTCGTCGTGATCGGCCACAACGACGACGAGACCGTCCGGGTCATGCTGGGGGTGGAGGCGTACCTGCGCAAGAAGGGCGATCCGCCCGTCCATCTGCTGGCCGGGGTGCACGAGGGGAACCGCCGCGCGGAGATCACCGAGGCGCTGGCGCTGATCGGCTCCGACATCGAGCCGGTCGACATCGACGATTCCGCCGTGGTCGCGGCGGCGATCCGCAACCCCGGCATCGCCGCGATCTACCACAATCTCGCCAGCACCCTGGACACCGACGGCGCCCTCTACCGCGTGGACATCCCGGACGACGCCGGCGCGTGGTCCCGGATGGACGTCGCGATCTTCCTCCTGCGCCGCGGCGGGACCCTCCTGGCCGTCGGCGACTCGCATCGGCCGGACGCGGGCTTCCGCCTCACCGCGAGCCCGGACGAGATGATCCGGGGCGGCCAGTCGCTCGCCGTGGTCGCAGCCGACCGTCCCGAGATCCCCTGGCACGAACTGTGAGCGGCCGAGTCGGGTAGATGGCCGGGAGGGCGCCCTCGCGCCCGCTGGGGCGCCCTCCCGGTTGCCGCGTGCGCGCGGCCCGGAGCCACAGGTCCACGAGCCCCGGGGCCTCCCCGCGCACCCGCGGGGTCAAGCGGCTTGGCGGTGGTCGGCGTCCAGCAGGTGGTAGAGCAGGAGGAGCTGGGTGATGGCCAGCGGGTCGCTGGTGCCGGTGTCGCCGAGGCGGCCGAGGACGCCGGGGTCGGGGAGGGCCGTGCCGGCGCGGGGGCCGAGGCGTTCCAGGATGGCCTTCTTGACGACCTGCGACTCCTCGGGGGAGACGTATCCGTGGACGTGCAGGGCGTCGACGGGGCGGCCGTCGGTGTCGCGGTGCAGGCGCAGGTGCATGGCCGTCTCGGTGCTGCCGAGGCCCGTGTCGCCGGGCCCGCCGTCCAGGACGCCGGCCAGGTCGGGGTGGTCGATCGTCGGGCGCAGCAGCAGCTCGGCGGACAGCGGCGTGCCGGGCGGGTCGAGCCGGCCGGCGACGGGCGCGAAGCGGACGACGATGTCGGCGTGCTTGCGCTGGGGGCGGATGTAGGCGGCGCTCTCGGGTTCGCGGCGCTCCAGTTCCGCCATGACCTGCTCGGGGGTGTAACCGCGCTTGTCGCAGTCGCGGCGGACCTTCCACGAGTGCCGCAGCGGTTCCGGCGGGTCGAGGTAGACGGTGATGTCGAAGCAGGCCCGGGCCAGCCGGGTGTGCAGGGGGAGCAGGCCCTCGACGATCACGAAGTCCCGGGGCTCGACCAGTTCGGGGCGGACGAGCCGGCCGGTGGAGTGGTCGTAGACCGGTTTCAGGATCGGTTCGCCCATCGACAGCAGCTGCAGGTGCTGCTCCATGATGTCGATGTGGTTGCAGTCGGGGTGCAGGGCCGTGAACGGCTTTCCGGCCCGTTCGGCGCGGTCGTAGCGGTGGTAGTCGTCCACGCAGACCGCCGTCATCCGGTCGGCCCCCAGGCACCGTACGAGCCCCCTGGTGAGCGTTGTCTTGCCCGCCGCGCTGTCCCCCGCGATGGCGAGCATGACGGGGCGGCGGCCCGGCCCGCGCGCCCGGAGCATATGCACGATCCGATGGGGCACCTTCTGCTCCTCCGTCCTGCGGAATTCAGTTTTCGCCTAGGAGAGTAGGGCGTCCCGGCGGGCGGCTCGTCCCCCAATCAGGGGAGGAGGGGGGTGAAAAGCCGGAGGCGCCCTCCACGCCTGCCCTCGCACCTGCGCCCACATCCGCCGGACCATTGGCCTACTGGTGAGTAGCTTCCGGTTGTTATCGTGCCGGAATGGGTGTCCCCGTACGTGTCGTCCTGGTCGACGACCACGAGATGATCCTCGCCGGACTGCAGGCGATGCTGGCCGGGTTCTCCGGGCGCGTGCGCGTCGTGGGGCAGGCGGGGACGGGAGACGAGGCGGCCCGGCTGGTGACCACGCTGCGCCCGGACGTCGTCCTGCTGGACGTGCGGCTCGGCCCGGAGAGCGGACTCGACCTGTGCCGCGTGCTCACCGGGCGGGTTCCGGAGGCGCGGGTGGTGTTCCTGTCGGTGTACGACGACGAGCAGTACGTCTTCGAGGCGCTGCGCGCCGGCGCGGGCGGGTACCTGCTCAAGCGCGTGGACGGCCCGGAGCTCGTCCGGCGCCTGGAGGAGGTCGCGCAGGGCGAGACCGTCGTGGACCCGACGCTGGCGGGCCGGATGGCCGTCACCGCCGCCAGGCTCACCCGCGGCGAGTTCTGGCCGGGCGCCAACCGCGGGCTCACGCAGCGCGAGAGCGAGGTGCTGTCGCTGCTGGTGAGCGGCCTGTCCAACAAGGCGATCGCGGCGCGGCTCGTCCTCAGCGAGGAGACTGTCAAGAGCCACCTGCGCGCGCTCTACCGCAAGCTCGAGGTGACCGACCGGTCGGCCGCGATCGCGGTCGCGCTGCGCGAGGGGCTGTTCCGGTGACCGCGCCGCTGGAGCTGCTCGCCGGCCGCGGAACCGACCTGCTCGTCCGCATCGTGACCGTGGCCTGCTCCGACCGCGAGCTGCCCCGGATGGCCGAGGAGCTGGCCGGGCTCGTCGTCCGGTCGGCGCGGGCGCTGACGTTCTGCGACGTCTACGTCCTGGCCGAGGACCGGCGCGTCCTGGAATGGTCCGGCCCGCCCGTCCCGCTGGGGGAGGGCGAGGTCGGGTGGGCCGCGGCCCACGGCCGCGTCCGCCCGCACGCGGACGGGCGCGGCGCCGCGATCCCCGTGCACAGCGAGGGAACCGTGATCGCGGTGCTGGACGTCCGCTCCGCCGGGCCGGCGCCGCCCGAGGACCTGGCCCTCGCCACCGCCCTCGCCGGGCTGTTCGCGCCCGTGCTGTGCTCGTGCCGCCGGCTGCGCACCGCGCGCGAGCGCGAGCACGCCGCCGAGCGCTTCGCGGAGCGGGCGGTGCAGGCGCAGGAGGCCGAGCGGTCGAGGCTGAGCCGGGAGATCCACGACGGCATCGCGCAGCGACTCGCCAGCCTGGGCTTCCACCTGTCGGCGGCCGAGCGCGCGCTGCCCGAGCACCATCCCGAGGGGCTGGCGCAGATCATGATGGCGCGCCGGCTCTGCGAACTGGCGGCGGCCGAGACCCGCGCCGCCATCGGCGGGCTGCGGCCCCCCGTCCTGGACGATCTGGGCCTGTCGGCGGCCCTGGCCACCCTCGCCCGCGAGGCCGGGGACGGTCCCGGCCCGGCCGGTCCGCTCGACGTGACGGTCACCGTCGAGGGCGAGCTGGAGGACGCGCTGCCCGACCACGTGCAGACCGCGCTGTACCGGATCGCGCAGGAGGCGGTCGGCAACAGCCTGCGGCACGCGTCCGCGACCTGCGTCGACCTGCTGCTGGAGCACTACCGCGACCGCGTCAGGCTGAAGGTCACCGACGACGGGACCGGGTTCCCGGTGCGGGAGGTGCCGGCGCCGGACGGCCGCGGCCCCCGTCCCGACTCCTACGGGCTGCGCGGCATGCGGGAACGCGCCGAGCTGCTCGGCGGGCGGGTCTCGGTGACGAGCAGGCCCGGCGCCGGGACGGCCGTCGAGGCCGTCATCCCCATCCCCGGGCGCAGCCGGGGCGCGGTCAGTCCGTCGTGAGGACGCGGAAGGCGATCCCGGCCTCGCGCAGCCGCCCGATCAGCGCGTCGCCCATCGCGGTCGCCGTCGTGACCTGCCCGGCCGTCTCCGGGAGGTCGTCGTGGGCGAGGCAGAGCGCCGACTCGGCGAGCATCTTGGCGGTCTCGCCGTAGCCGGGGTCACCGCCCGCGACCTCGGTGACGACGCGCTCGCCGCCGCCCTCGCCGACGAACTTCACGCTGAACCAGTTGCGGGCGCGCTGCTCCGGCGACGGGCCCTCACCCGGTGCGCGCAGCCGGAGCAGCAGGCCGCGCGTCGGCCGGAGCGCGGACAGGCCGACGAGGGCGCCGGCGCCCGCCGCCATCCCGGCGGCGGTGGCGAGCCGCTTGACGGCGACGTAGTGGCCGTAGGAGAAGTCCGGGCCGTACCGGTCGAGCGCCGCCGCCGAACGGACGACGATCTGCGGGTCGATGCTGGGCATCGGCAGCGTCCAGCCGCCGCCGACCCGCGCCTTGGGGGACGGGCGCCGCGAGACGCGCACCGAGCGCCCGGCGGGCCGGTCCTCCACCCGGCGCCGCTCGCGTTCGGCGCGCATCATGCCGGCGGGGTCGCCGAAGATGCCGATCGCTGAGTGCAGCGTCCCGCCGGACGCGTCCGCGCGGGCGCGCACGAAGCCTTCGACGTGCAGCGGGACGCCCTCCGGGAGCCGCTTCACCGTGAAGTAGGCGCCGAGGTCGTGCGGAATCGAGTCGAACCCGCAGGCGTGGACGATCCGCGCACCGCTGCGCACGGCCTTCTCGTGGTACTTCACATACATCCGGTCGACGAACGTCGGTTCGCCGGTGAGGTCGACGTAATCGGTACCGGCGCGCGCGCACGCCGCGACGAGGGGCTCGCCGTACTTGACGTAGGGGCCGACCGTGGTGATCACGACCCGCGCCGAGCGCGCGATCTCCTCGATCGAGGCGGTGTCATCGGTGTCGGCGTGCAGCAGCGGCAGGTCGGCGCACGCCGGGTCCAGCTTCACCAGCCGGTCGCGGACGGCCGTCAGCCTGGCCCGGTTGCGCCCGGCCAGGGCCCAGCGCGTGCCGGGGCCGGCGTGCTCGGCCAGGTACTCGGCGGTCAGGGCGCCGGTGAAGCCGGTGGCGCCGAACAGGACGACGTCGTACTGGCGGTCGGTCATCGAAGGCCCCTTTCACGGTTCCGAATCCGATTCTGTCGTGGTGGCCGTCCGCCATGCACGCCGAGTCGCGGATGTGAGCGACCACACTCATCTAGGCTTGCTCGGATGAGCGGGAGGAAGCCGTGACCGGGCTCGCCGTGGCCATGGACGTCGTCGCCGCGGGCTTCTTCGCCGGCTTCCTGCTGCTGGTCGCCCGCGGCGAGACGGTGCCCGGCGGCGAGGGCGGGCGATCCGTCGCGATGTTCCTGATCGCCGTCAGCCTGGCCCTGCTGTCCGTGTCGCTGTGGAGCATTCCGTAGCGTCCCTGGGCCCCGGGGGCGCGGGCCGCCAGCCGGGGGCGTCGAGCAGGTGCCGGACGAACAGCAGCGTCGTCGCGGTCGGCGCGGCCCCGGCGACCGCGTGCCACGGCCGGTCCAGCGGCATCCCGGGCGCGTCGACGAGGACGAGGCGGCCCGCGTCCAGCTCGGCGCCGACGGCGTCCCGCGACACCAGCGCCACCCCGAGCCCGGCCGCCGCGCCGGCGATCACCGCGCCGTTCGAGCCGAGGACGAGCCGCGGCGGCGACACGTCCCGTTCGGCCAGGTAGGCGTCCGCGCTGGCCCGGGTCCCCGAGCCGGGCTCGCGCATCACCCACGGCGTGGCGGCCAGCGCGAACCCCTCCGCGAGGTCCGGGGCGCCCACGACGACCAGCTCGTTCGGACGCCGCGCGAGCACGGTCGCGGCGACGTCGCCGGGCGGGCGGCCGGCGAGCACGAGGTCGGCCTCGTGCGCGGCGAGGCTGCTCCACACCTGGCGGCGCGGCCCCACCTCCAGCGCCAGCTCGACGCCGGGCCGGCGCGCCCGGAACGAGGCGAGCAGCTGCGGGAGCAGCTGGTCGGCGGCCGTCGTCACCGCCGCCAGCCGCAGCGGCCCGCGCCCCGGGTCGGCCGCCCCGCGCGCCGCCGCCCGGCCCTCTTCGAGCAGCCCGAGTACCTGCCGCGCGTACCCGGCGTAGACGGCCCCGGCGGCGGTCAGCCGGAGCCCGCGCCCCTCCTTGCGGACGAGCGGGACGCCGAGCTCGCGGGCCAGCGCCGCGACCGCCGCCGACACCGCCGACTCGGTCACGTACAGCCGCCGCGCCGCGGCCCGCACCGACCCGGTGTCGGCGAGGGCGACGAACGTCCGCAGCCGCGCCTCGGTCACGTGGCCTCCTTAATCAAGTGAATGGTTGATGGTAGCCCGAGAACACTTGATGGACATCGCAAGTATCGGGGAGCCAAGCTCGACTCGTCCACGGTTCCACGTGGCCGGGACGCGGCGCCTCACCCGGATCCCCTGGGACATGCCGTCCTTCACGGGGCGGGGCGCCGCGCCCCGCCATCCAGGCTTCAGGCTGAAGGAGAGCGGCGATGAGCTCGGGCAGATGGTCGGCGGGCGTGATCCCCTACGCGGAGATGGGCTACTGGCGTCCGGACTACCAGCCGAAGGACAGCGACATCCTCGCCGCCTTCCGGATCACGCCGCAGCAGGGCGTGCCGCCGGAGGAGGCCGGCGCGGCCGTCGCGGGCGAATCGTCCACCGCGACCTGGACGGTGGTGTGGACGGACAGGCTCACCTCCTACGAGAACTACCAGGGCAAGTGCTACCGGGTGGAGCCCGTGCCAGGGCAGGAGAACCAGTTCATTGCCTACATCGCCTACGACCTCGACCTGTTCGAGGAGGGGTCGATCGCGAACCTGACGTCGTCCATCATCGGGAACGTCTTCGGCTTCAAGGCCCTCAAGGCGCTGCGCCTAGAGGACATGCGGATTCCCACTCACTACGTGAAGACGTTCCAGGGGCCTGCGCACGGCATCGTCATGGAGCGCGAGTACCTCGGCAAGTTCGGCCGTCCGCTGCTGGGCGCGACCGTCAAACCGAAGCTCGGGCTGTCGGCGCGCAACTACGGCCGTGTCGTGTACGAGGCGCTCCGCGGCGGCCTGGACTTCACCAAGGACGACGAGAACATCAACTCCCAGCCGTTCATGCGCTGGCGCGACCGTTTCCTCTACTGCATGGAGGGCGTGAACAGGGCGCAGGCCGCGACGGGTGAGGTGAAGGGCCACTACCTCAACGTCACCGCCGGGACGATGGAGGACATGTACGAGCGCGCGGAGTTCGCCAAGGAACTCGGCAGCGTCATCGTGATGATCGACCTCACCATCGGCTACACGGCGATCCAGTCCATGGCCAGGTGGGCACGGGCCAACGGGGTCATCCTGCACCTCCACCGCGCGGGGCACTCCACGTACACGCGGCAGAAGAGCCATGGCGTCAACTTCCGCGTGATCGCCAAGTGGATGCGGCTGGCGGGCGTCGACCACATCCACGCGGGGACGGTCGTCGGCAAGCTGGAGGGCGACCCCAACAGCGTCCGCGGCTACTACGACACCCTGCGCCTGGACAAGGTGGAGGCCGACCCGGTGAAGGGCCTGTACTTCGACCAGGACTGGGCGTCGATGCCGGGCACGATGCCCGTCGCGTCGGGCGGCATCCACGCCGGCCAGATGCACCAGCTCCTGCACTACCTCGGCGAGGACTCGATCCTCCAGTTCGGCGGCGGGACCATCGGCCACCCGATGGGCATCGCGGCCGGCGCCACCGCCAACCGCGTCGCGCTCGAAGCGATGATCAAGGCGCGGAACGAGGGCCGCGACTACCTCACCGAGGGCCCCGACATCCTCCGCGCCGCCGCCAAGAACAGCCGCGAGCTGGACATCGCCCTGTCCACCTGGGGCGACATCACCTTCACCTACGAATCCACCGACACCCCCGACGTCGTCGAAACCCCTGTGAGCCTCTGATGCGGATCACCCAAGGCACCTTCTCCTACCTGCCCGACCTCACGGACGAGGAGATCACCAAGCAGGTCGCCTACGCCCTCGACCAGGGCTGGCCGTGCTCGGTCGAGTTCACCGACGACCCGCACCCGCGCAACTCCTACTGGGAGATGTGGGGCCTGCCGATGTTCGACCTCGCCGACCCGGCCGGCGTCCTGTTCGAGATCAACGAGTGCCGCAGGGCGTACCCGGGCCACTACATCCGCCTGAACGCCTACGACGCGAGCTACGGGCGGCAGACGACCGCGCTGCAGTTCATCGTCCAGCGGCCGGCGGACGAGCCCGGCTTCCGCCTCGACCGCACGGAGACGTCCGACCGGCGCGTCCGCTACACCCTGCACCCCTACGCGCTGGACCGGGCCGAGGGCGACCGGTACGAGGCGGGACGTTGAGCGACCGCCCCGGATTCGGGATGCGCCAGAACGGCTCCCCGGTGGACTCTTCCCAGGCTCCCGCCACCGGGGAGCCGCTCCCTCCGGGCGCCCGGGTCGACCTCGCCAAGGAGCGCGCCGACTCCCAGGTCGACGGCGTCCTGGACGCCCTCGACCGCGAGCTCGTCGGCCTCGCCCCCGTCAAGACCCGCATCCGGGAGATCGCCGCGCTCCTGCTCGTCGACCGCGTCCGCGCCCGCTTCGGGATCGACTCGGGACGCCCCAGCCTGCACATGTGCTTCACCGGCAGCCCCGGCACGGGCAAGACGTCCGTCGCGCTGCGGCTCTCCGAACTCCTGCACCGGCTCGGCTACATCCGCCGCGGCCACCTGGTCTCCGTCACCCGCGACGACCTCGTCGGCCAGTACGTCGGCCACACCGCCCCCAAGACCAAGGAGGTCCTCAAGAGGGCCATGGGCGGCGTCCTGTTCATCGACGAGGCGTACTACCTGTACCGCGCCGAGAACGAACGCGACTACGGGCAGGAGGCCATCGAGATCCTCCTCCAGGTCATGGAGAACCAGCGGGACGACCTGGTCGTCGTCCTCGCCGGCTACAAGGACCGCATGGACTCCTTCTTCGCGTCCAACCCCGGCATGAGCTCCCGCATCGCCCACCACATCGACTTCCCCGACTACGAGCCGGACGAGCTGGAGGCGATCGGCCGCCTGATGATGGACCGGGAGGGCTACGGCCTGGCCCCCGAGACCGAGCCCGTCTTCCGCGACTACCTCACCCGCCGCCGCGCGCAGCCCCGCTTCGCCAACGCCCGCTCCGTCCGCAACGCCATCGAACGCGCCCGCCTCCGCCACGCCAACCGGCTCCTGGCCCGGGACGGCGACGTCGGACGCGACGACCTCACCACCCTCCACCCCGAAGACTTCCTCGCCAGCCGCGTCTTCCGGTGACCGGCGTCACGTCCGAACCGGGGATGAGCCTCCGCATGTCCTAATGTTGGGACCGACGACATGTAGAGGTGGGGGAGAAGTTGCTTAACCCTGAGGATCTGTACGAGCTCGACGCCGACCTGCCGGAGATGACGGGTCCGGTGCTGCTGCACAGCCTCGACGGCTTCGTGGACGCCGGATCCACCGGGCAGCTCGTGCGCGAGCACCTCCTGGAGGCGCTGGAGCACCGCGTCATCGCCCGCTTCGACGTCGACTCACTGATCGACTACCGGGCCCGCCGCCCGCCGATGACCTTCGACCGCGACCACTGGGCCTCCTACGAGACGCCCGAGCTGGTCGTCCGGCTGCTGCGCGACGACGCCGGCAGCCCGTTCCTGATGCTGTCCGGGCCCGAGCCGGACCGGCTCTGGGAAGGCTTCACCGCGGCCGTCCAGCACCTGGTCAAGCGGCTCGGAGTCGGCCTGGTCGTCGGCTTCCACGGCATCCCGATGGGCGTCCCGCACACCCGCCCGGTCGGCATCACCTCGCACGCCACCCGGCCGGAGCTGATCGCGAAGAACTCCTGGTTCGACAAGGTCCAGGTCCCCGGCAGCGCCGCCGGCCTGCTTGAACTGCGGCTCGGCGAGGCGGGCCACGACGCCGTCGGGCTCGCCGTCCACGTCCCGCACTACCTCGCCCAGTCCGCCTACCCGGCCGCGGCGGTCGCCGCCCTGGAGTCCGTCGTCGAGGCCACCGGGCTCGTGCTCCCCGTCGAGCGGCTCCGCGAGGCCGCCGAGGCGACCGACGCCGACATCGCCGAGCAGGTCGACGGCAACGACGAGGTGGAGAAGGTCGTCCGGGCCCTGGAGCAGCAGTACGACGCGTTCGCCGGGGCCGCCGAACGCGACAGCCTCCTCGCCGAATCGGCGGACATGCCCACGGCCGACGAGCTCGGCGCCCAGTTCGAGCGCTTCCTCGCCGAGCAGGACGGACCCGACTCGCCGGCCTAGACATATCCCGGTGAGCGCTGGGTAGGCGAGGCCCCGAGGGGGGAGGCTCGCTCATGGCCCAGAAGGTGAACGAAGTGATGACGCCGGCGCCCGTGACGGTGTCCCCGGACACCTCCCTGTCCGAGGTCGGGGACCTCATGCGGCAGCACGGCATCGGGGACGTCCTGGTCGTCCACGAGGGGCGGCTCCGTGGCCTGGTCACCGACCGCGACATCGTCGTCCGCGCCGTCGCCGTCCAGAAGGACATGTCCGGCACGGCCGTCGCCGACATCTGCAGCACCAACATGATCACCGTGGCGCCGGGGGACGAGGCGAACGTCGCCGTGCGGCTGATGCGGGAGCACGGCGTCCGCCGCATCCCCGTCGTGGACGGCGACCGCCCGATCGGCATGGTCTCGATCGGCGACCTCGCCGTCCAGCGCGACGAGAGGTCGGCCCTCGCCGACATCAGCGCGGAGCCGCCGAACACGTGATCACACTGAAGCTGGAGGACGCCGAGCTGCCCGGCGACCTCGCGATACCGGACGGCGCGAACGGTGTCGTCCTGTGCGCGCACGGCGGCGGCCCCCGCGACCGCGACGTCGCGGACGGCCTCAACGCCGCCGGGATCGGGACGCTGCTGATCGATCTGCTCACCGAGCACGAGAACCGGCTCGACCGCGTCACCGCCGCCCTCCGCTCCGACATCGAGCTCCTGACGCTCCGCCTGATCGGCGCGGTCGACCGGCTGACCGAGGGGCTCGAATCCGCCCCGCACACGGCCGGCCTCCCCATCGGCCTGTCCGCCGCCGGCACGGGCGCCGCCGCCGCACTGGCCGCTGCCGCCGCCCGCCCGCGGATCGGCGCGGTCGTCTCCCGGGGCGGGCGCCCCGACCTGGCGGGCCCGTCCCTGCCGCGCGTCCGCGCCCCCGTCCTGCTGATCGTCGGCGGCGGTGACCCCGAGGTCCGGCAACTCAACGAGTTGGCGGCCAAGTCCCTCGACATTTCGGAAATCCACGTCGTTTCCGGCGCCACTCACCTCTTCGAGGAGCCCGGCGCGTTGGAAGAGGTAACCATCCAGGCCGCCGACTGGTTCAACAAGCTTCTAGCGAGGAATCCCGGTCCTTGACGAGGGCCGAAAGGAATGCTCCCAGTGTGTTGCGGGGCTCTAGCTAGCCGACCGAAAGTCGAGAAATTGAGCCGACCGTGACTGTGTGGATACACTATGTTACGATGTCGGGGTGAAATTGGTGATGCAGGTGAAGCTGCTGCCGACGTCCGAGCAAGCCTCGGCGCTGAGCGCGACCCTGCAAACGTGCAACGCCCTGGCCAACCGGGTCTCGGCCACGGCCTACCGGGAGAAGGTGTTCTCCCGCGCCGGGCTGCAAAAGCTCGTTTATGCCGAGTTGAAGGCGGCCGGGTTGTCGGCGCAGCCGGCGTTGCATGTGATCCGCAAGACCGCCGACGCCTACACCACGCTGCACGCTCAGATCGACGCCGGGCTGCTGGGCGGTGAGAACTCCAAACGCCGCCGCAAGGCCGCCTCCAAGCCAATCACCTTCGGTGACCTGGCCGCGCAGCCGTTCGACGACCGCTGCCTGTCCTGGCAGACCGATGCCCGCACCGTGTCGATCTGGACCGTGCACGGCCGGGTGCAGGGCATCGCGTTCACCGGCCACCCGTCCCACCTGAAGACCCTGGCCACCCGCCGCAAGGGCGAGTCGGACCTGGTGTACCGGGACGGCAAATGGTTCCTGTACGCCACCTGCGAGATCAAAGCAGCTGAGCCGTTCGACCCGGTCGACTGGATCGGTGTGGACCGGGGGATCGTGAACCTGGCCACCACTTGCGATGGCACCAACTACCAGGGCAAGGGCCTGAGCAGGTACCGGCGGGCGCAGGCACGGCGGCGGGCCGAACTGCAGAGCAAGAAGGCGGCCGGGTCGCGCTCGGCGGCCCGCCGCCTGTCGCGGCGCAGGGCGCGGGAGGGCCGCCATGCCGCGAACGTGAACCATAGGATCGCCAAACAGATCGTGGCCGATGCCCAACGCACCGGACGCGGAATCGCACTGGAAGAACTCAGTGGGATCCGGGACCGGGTACGGCTCAAGCGGCACCAGCGGGCCACGCTGTCGACCTGGCCCTTCCACCAGCTCGGCACCGCCATCGCCTACAAGTCCCAGCGGGCCGGGGTGCCGTTGTTGCATGTGGACCCGGCCTACACCTCGCAGACATGCCCGCGCTGCGGGCATGTCGCGCGAGGCAATCGTCCCGCCCGGGACCGCTTTTCCTGTCGTCGGTGCGGGCTCGCTGGCCCGGCCGACCACATCGCCGCCGTGAACGTCCGTCAGCGGGCACGCACGGCTTGGGCATTCGTCAGCATGCCCGACCCGGCCCCGGTACAGGGGAAAGGTGATGCGACCCCAGGGCCACAGCCGGTGGTGAAGGGGAGCGCAACGAAGCGTGCACGATCGAGCCGCAAACTCGGCCGTTCACGGCCGAGAAGCTGACTCGGAACCTGTGATGCGCGACGTCATCGTTGTGGGCGCCGGTCCCGCCGGATCCGCCGTCGCCTGCCACCTCGCCCGCTCCGGCCTGGACGTCCTCGTCCTGGAGAAGTCGTCCTTCCCCCGCGAGAAGGTCTGCGGCGACGGCCTCACGCCCCGCGCCGTCCAGGAACTCCGGACCCTCGGCATCGACCTCACCGCCCCAGGCTGGTTCCCCAACCAGGGCATCCGCCTCATCGGCGCCGGCCGCAGCCTCGAACTCGACTGGCCGGACGGGCGCGGCCTCACCCGTACCCGGGCCGACTTCGACGACGTCCTCGTCCGCCAGGCCACCGCCGCCGGAGCGACCGTCCAGCAGAACACCAAGGTCACCGGACCCCTCCAGCCGGACGGCAGGGTGACCGGCGTCCACACCGACAAGGGCACCCACGAGGCCCGCCTGGTCGTTGCCGCCGACGGTGCCTCCTCCCGGCTCTCGGTGGCCCTTGGCCTGCGCCCGTCCCGCGACCGCCCCATCGGCATCGCGGGCAGGTGCTACTTCCGCAGCCCGCGCCACGACGACCCGTACCTGGAGATCTGGCTCGACCTGGTTCCCGCCGGCTACGGCTGGGTCTTTGGGATGGGCGACGGCACCTGCAACGTCGGCGTCGCCCTGCTCCGCACGGAGCACCCCGACTACCGAAGCCTCCTCACCAACTGGCTGGCCCCGCTCCCACCCGCCTGGGGCTTCACCGAGGAGAACGCCACAGGGCCCCTGCGCGGCGCCGCCCTGCCCATGGGCTTCAGCCGCCGCCCCCAC
>NZ_SMKH01000550.1 GCF_004348515.1 Actinomadura sp. KC345
ACGGGCACACAGGACACGGGCACACAGGACACGGGCACACAGGACACGGGCACACAGGACACGGGCACACAGGACACGGGCACACAGGACACGGGCACAACGCCGCCGCGGGCCGCCGAGCCCGCCCGCAACGGCACAGGCGGCGGCACGAGCGGGGCGAGCGGATCCGGCGGTGCGGCCGCCGCATGGGTTCTGGTGGCCGAACCACGGGCCGCGGCGTGCGCCCGCGCGCTGACCGGGCGGACGCTGCGCGAATGGCGCGTCACCGACCCCGGCGACATCGGCGACGTCGTCCTCATGGTCGACGAACTGGTCACCAACGCCGTCGTCCACGGCACCGGGCCCGTCCGGCTCTCGCTGCGCCTGGACGGCCGCCGGCTCCTCGCCGAGGTCGGCGACGGGAATCGGTCCGCACCCGCCCGGCCCGCCGAGCCGCGCGTCCTGGACTGGTCCGAGGCGGGTCGCGGGCTCCTGCTGGTCGCCGCCCTGGCCGCCGAGCACGGCGCCCGCCCCGAGGCGGAAGGCAAAACCGTCTGGTTCACCCGCCTGCTCAACCCCCTCGGCGGCCACCACCGGGCCGCCCGCTGACCCCGGCCCACCGGCCCGGTCCCGGACCGGCGCAGCGCGGGTCAGGCCTGGAGAGGGCAGCGGTCCACGACCCACACGTCCTCGTCGTCGTCCGACGGCCGCGGCGGCGGCTCGTCGGTGAGGCGGTCCAGATGCCACTCGATGTGCGCGAGCGGACCGCGCCACCCCGCCAGCAGGTCCGCCAGCGGACGCGGCGGACCCGGCGGGCCGTAGGGGCGCGGATCGGGCAGCTCCGCCTCCCACAGCGCGTCGTCGCACCCCGCCGCCCAGTGGCCCACCGCCTCCAGGACCTCCTGCAGGTCGCGGGCCAGCTCGCCCAGGGACCGCAGCGCCATCGCGTCCTGGATCATCCGCTCCCGCGCGTCGAAGGGCATCTCCCGGTCGAACCCCTCCGGGAAGCGCGGGCGGCGCCCGGCCAGCACCGGCTCCTCGCCCGTCGCCGCCGCCCGGACCGCCGCCGCCTGCCACCGCGTCCACTCCGCCAGATGGCCCAGCACACCGCGCAGCGCCGCCGCGCCCTCGCCGCCCGAGCGGACACCGGCCGCCGCGTCCCGCAGCCGGGACCGCACGAACTCCAGCCGGTCCAGCGTCCACGCCCGCGCCCGCTCCGCGCCCGCCGGGCCGCGCGGCCCCGGCCCGGCCGGGGGGCGCGGCACCGGCACCCGCAGCGCCGCCAGCAACTCGTCCAGGTCGCGGACCTCCGCGCCCCGCCCCGACAGGAACGCCGCGCCGATCCGGTCCAGCCGGAACATCCGCGGCCCGTCCCGCATCCGGCACCACCCCACCAGGTACTCCCCGTACGGGGCGGTGACCAGCCCGTGCGCCTCCACGTCCCGGAAGCTGCGCGCCCCCGCCTGATCGGTGTAGGCCATCCGCACGACCCGGCGCGTTCGGACGGCCTCGGCCAGCGTGTCGTGCACCGGCCCCGTCAGCGACTCCGCCTCGCTCAGCGCCGCCGGCTCCGGCTCGCCCGGCAGCACGTGGCCGCGGCCCTTCACCTGCCGCACCGGCAGCCCGCCGTGCGTCAGCAGCTCCAGATCACGGCGGACAGTCCGCTCGCTGACCCGCAGCCGCGCCGCGAGCGCGGACGGGTCCAGCGGCTCCGGGGAGGCCGCACGCAGCTCGGCGACGAGCGCCAGCAGCCGGTCAACGCGATCCACGCCCCCATCGTGACCCCGCCCACCGACATTTCGCCGCCGTACCGGGGCCCAGATCCCC
>NZ_SMKH01000551.1 GCF_004348515.1 Actinomadura sp. KC345
GCCCTCACCCGTGCGGGCCCCGCCCGTGCGGGCGTCGGCGTAGTCGAGGGCGGCGGCGACCAGGCCGGTGAACAGCGGGTGCGGGCGCGTCGGGCGGGACCGGAACTCCGGGTGCGCCTGGGTGCCGACGAAGAACGGGTGCCGGTCGCGCGGCAGCTCCACGTACTCGACCAGGCGGCCGTCGGGCGACAGCCCGGAGAACCGCAGCCCGGCCTGCTCCAGCCGGTCCCGGTAGTCGTTGCCGACCTCGTAGCGGTGCCGGTGCCGCTCGGAGACCTTGGCCTCCCCGTACAGCTCCCGGACGATCGAGCCCTCGGCGAGGTCGGCCGGGTAGAGGCCGAGCCGCATCGTGCCGCCCATGTCGCGCTCCCCGGCGACGACGTCGAGCTGGTCGGTCATCGTGGCGACGACGGGGTCGGCGGTGGTCGCGTCGAACTCGGCGCTGCCCGCGCCGGGGAGCCCGCCCAGCGTCCGCGCGGCCTCGATGACCATGCACTGGAGCCCGAGGCAGATGCCGAGCAGCGGGACGCGGTTCTCGCGGGCGTGCCGGACGGCGCCGAGCTTGCCCTCGATGCCGCGGACCCCGAACCCGCCGGGGACGAGCACGCCGTCGACGCCGTCCAGTTCCCGCTTGGCGCCCTCGGCGGTCTCGCAGTCGTCGCTCTTGACCCAGCGGATGTGGACCTTGGCGTCGTTGCCGAACCCGCCGTGCCGCAGCGCCTCGGTGACCGACAGGTAGGCGTCGGGCAGGTCGATGTACTTGCCGACCAGCGCGATCGTGACCTCGCGGGCGGGCTTGTGGACGCGCCGCAGCAGCTCGTCCCACGCGCCCCAGTCCACGTCGCGGAACGGAAGGCCCAGCCGCCGCACCACGTAGGCGTCCAGGCCCTCGGAGTGCAGCACCTTCGGGATGTCGTAGATGGACGCCGCGTCCACGGCCGACACCACGGCCTCGCGGTCCACGTCGCACATCAGGCTGATCTTGTGCTTGAGCCCGTCGGTGATCGGCCGGTCGGACCGGCACACGATCGCGTCGGGCTGGATGCCGATGGAGCGCAGCGCGGCGACCGAATGCTGGGTCGGCTTGGTCTTCAGCTCTCCGGACGGGCCGATGTAGGGCAACAGCGACACGTGCAGGAACAGGCAGTTCTCCCGGCCGATCTCGTGCCGGATCTGGCGGACCGCCTCCAGGAAAGGCAGCGACTCGATGTCGCCGACCGTGCCGCCCACCTCGGTGATGACGATGTCGACCTCGCCGTCGGCGGCCATCCCGACGATGCGGTCCTTGATCTCGTTCGTGATGTGCGGAATGACCTGGACGGTGTCGCCGAGGTACTCCCCGCGCCGCTCCTTGGCGATCACGTTGGAGTAGACCTGCCCGGTGGTGACGTTCGCCGACCCGTGCAGCTCCGTGTCGAGGAACCGCTCGTAGTGCCCGATGTCCAGATCTGTCTCGGCGCCGTCGTCGGTGACGAAGACCTCGCCGTGCTGGAAGGGGTTCATCGTCCCGGGGTCGACGTTGAGGTAGGGGTCCAGCTTCTGCATGGTGACCCGCAGCCCGCGGAGGGCCAGGAGCCTCCCGAGGCTGGACGCCGTCAGTCCCTTGCCGAGGCTGGACGCGACACCGCCGGTGACGAAGAGATGCTTGGTAGGCCGTGATCTACCAGTGGCTGCCGAAGGCAAGAAGGCGCTCCCGTGGTCGTTGCGAGGCGGATCAGTCGTCTCACTGTCCACGGGCTATCAGGATAACAGGCGAGGAAGGATGTCCGCCCAGCGGACACCCCC
>NZ_SMKH01000552.1 GCF_004348515.1 Actinomadura sp. KC345
GGGGCAGGGGAGGGGATCGGGCTCGCGAACGTCGACGAGCGGATGCGCCAGGTCTATGGAGAGGAGTACGGGCTCACCGTCGAGACGGCTCTCGGCGCCGGGACGAAGGTCAATCTGCGTGTCCCGAAATACCGTTCGGGGGTGTTTCCGGACTGACCGATGGCCATGCCTCGTCACACTCACTTTTCGGAATCGATTGCGGACGGACGGTAATCGCGGCAAAGTCGCCCTCATGCTTCACGTCCTGGCCGTCGACGATGAACGCCCCGCCTTGGACGAGCTGATCCATCTCCTCCGCGGCGACCAGCGGATCGACCGGGTCAGCCACGCGGGCGACGCGTCGTCCGCGCTGCGCGACCTGAGCCGGATGCTCGTCGAGGGCGAGCGCCTCGACGCCGTGTTCCTCGACATCCGGATGCCCGGGCTCGACGGGCTCGACTTCACCCGCCTGCTGACCGGCTTCGCCGCGCCCCCGCACGTCGTGTTCGTCACCGCGCACGACGACTGCGCCGTCACCGCCTACGAACTCGGCGCCCTCGACTACCTGCTGAAGCCCGTCCGCCCGGAGCGGCTCGCCGAGTCGGTCCGCCGGGTCGCCGTCGCCGCACGCCGGACGGGCCCGCCGCCGGACGAGGACGCCCGCGACCCCGAGGACGAGATGATCCCCGTCGAGCTCGGCGGGCGGACCCGGCTCGTCTCCCGCCGGTCGGTCACCCACGTCGAGGCGCAGGGCGACTACGTGCGGCTGCACACCGCCGACGGCGGCTACCTGGTCCGCATGCCGCTCTCGGCCCTGACCGAGCGGTGGGAGGCGGCCGGATTCATCCGGATTCACCGCAGCACCCTGGTCGCGTCCGCGCACGTCACCGAGCTGCGCTTCGACGGCGGCCGCGCGGCCGTCCAGATCGGGGACGAACTGCTCCAGGTGAGCCGCCGCCACACCCGAGAGGTACGGGACCGCCTGGTCCGCAAGTTTCATCAGTAGTTCCCTTGGCGGTCGGGCCCTGGGGGCCCTCCCTTCGGCGGGAACTACGGTGCGATCGCTGCATCGCTTCGACTCGCCTTGCGGCTCGCTGCGCGATCAGGTTTCTCGCTTCGCTCGCAACCTGCCTTCGGACGCGATCGCAGTGGTTTTGGTTGTTGCGGGGTTGCGGTGGCGGCTGGGGTCGGTGGAGTAGTCGGTGGCGGTTCGCGTGTGCGGTGGTGGCGGTTCGTGTGGGTGTGGTGGTTGTGTGTGCGTTTGGGGCTTGGTTTCTGGCGCGGTCGTGGGTCAGGGGGTGTCCGTAAATGCCTTGCGGCCGTTCGGCGCGGGTTGTGGACCGTTCCCATGTGCCGTTCGGCCCGGTGGAGCGACCGCTCGTCGTGTGAACACGGTGCGTATATCTTTGATTACGTACCGTTTAACGAAGCCGGCGTTTTCCTGGTGCCGATCGGAGGCACCAGACCTCTAGTGTTCTCAGTGGCACCACACGCCACACCGCCCCGGAGGGCGGGCGGCCGGAGCACGGCGCACGCCGCGCACCGCCGCGAACCTCCCACAAGAGCAAATCCGGAGATCCGGCGCGCGCCAGTCGAACGCCGGATCATGCGCCGCTGGATCCCGTACCGGGGGGGTGGGATCCGGTGGCCTGTGGCTCGGGCGCCGCTGAACAGTCGGGGGGTTGTTCATCGGCGCCCGAGTCGTTTTTCGTCGTGCCGCACTCCGGGTCCGCCCCGGCGGCTCGCGGTCATGGGGTGTCGCGTAGGCGCTTCAGGGTCTCGATGTCCTTGGCG
>NZ_SMKH01000553.1 GCF_004348515.1 Actinomadura sp. KC345
GCTCCGTGGGGCGGGGCACGAGGTGCACATCCCCGACCTCTACGACGGGCGGGTCGTGGACTCCTCCGAGGAGGGCTTCGAGATCAAGGAGGAGATCGGCCGGGACGAGCTGCTGCGGCGCGCGGTGGCGGCGGCCGCTCCGCTGGTGGACGAGGGCGGGCTCGTCTACGCGGGGTTCTCGCTCGGCGGCGCCCTCGCCCAGACCCTCGCGTTCGCGGACGCCAAGGCCGGTGGCCTGCTGCTGATGCACGGCACGTCCGACATGACGGACGACGCGTCCACCGACATCCCGGTGCAACTGCACGTCGCCGACCCCGACACCTACGAGCCGGTCGACTGGCTCAACGCCTGGTACCTGCGCATGCGCAGGGCGGGCGCGGACGTCGAGATCTTCCGGTACCGGGGTGCCGGGCACCTGTTCACCGACCCGGACCTGCCCGACTACGACGCCGAGGCCGCCGAACGCGCCTGGACGATCGCGCTGAGCTTCCTGGATTCCCTCTGAGGAGCAGCCGGAAGGGATCGTCGGAAACGACGTCCTGAGACCGCCCCGCGCCGGTCCGCAAAGCGGATGGAAACATGACGCACGCTGTCAGGTTTGAACGCGATCATGGGTTCACGGGTCGGCGCCGTGGTGGGCGTGGACCGAGCCCAACGGATGGACAAGGGGAGTTCCATGCGCGAGACGCGAGAAGACCTGGAAGAGCTGCAGGACCTGCTGGACGCCTCCCTGTCCCGCTCCTCCTCGCACCTCCGTTCGATCATCAGTACCGAGACCACGCTGAACGCGGAGCAGCTCACCGGGGTCCTCACCGGCATGTGCACCCTGGCCCTGTCCACCGTGACGGCGAAGGGCGAACCGCGGATCAGCGGCGTGGACGGGCACTTCCTGCAAGGCAAGTGGTACTTCGGCACGGCGCGCACAGCCGTCAAGGCCCGTCACCTGGCCGCCCGCCCGGCCGTCAGCGCCGCGCACATGCGCGGTGAGGACCTGGGCGTGTTCACCCACGGCACGGTGGAGATCCTCAATCCCCAGAACGGCGAACCGGCCGCGGACTGGCCGGATGTCCTCGCCTACCTCAAGGACTTCTACGGCGCCGACTCCTTCGACTGGGACGACGAGGTCGTCTACTACCGGCTGAATCCGCACTGGATGAGCGCCTACGCACCCGATGCCGCCAAGCTCACCGGGACGCCCCGGTCCTGACCCGCGGCAGGGCTGTATCGGGACGGCCGCGTGTCGGCCCACATATCTGGTGAAACGCCGCATTGAGGCGTGATCGGTGAGCCCAGCATGGGCGCGGGCTATGCCGACCGCCTATGTCCTGCTGCGTTGCGAGAGGGGGAGATGAAGGTTGGTTGCGTTCGTGCGAGACATCGCGAGTCCGGGGTGGGAGACCATCGAGGTGGTGGGGGCTCGTACCAACAATCTGCGGGACGTGTCGGTGAGCATCCCCAAGGGGCGGCTCGTCGCCTTCACCGGAGTGAGCGGCAGCGGCAAGACCTCGCTGGCCGTCGACACGCTGCACAGCGAGGCCCAACTGCGGTATCTGGAGGGGCTCTCGCCGTTCGTGCGGCAGTACATCACCCAGCGCAACCGGCCGAAGGTCGACCGCATTCTGGGACTCGGCGCGACGCTCGCCGTCGACCAGCGCCGCCTGAACCGCAACCCCCGCTCCACGGTCGCGACGATCACCGGCATCGACGGACACCTGGGGCTGCTGTACTCGCGCCTTCCGGGGGTCGGCGCGGCCCCGGCGGGAGGG
>NZ_SMKH01000554.1 GCF_004348515.1 Actinomadura sp. KC345
GGTGTGGGGTTAGCGGTGGTCGGGGTGGGTGTTAGGTCGTCCTGGAGGGTGGTGGCTATGCGGGCGGCGAAGACCAGGCCCTCCAGGAGGGAGTTGGACGCCAGGCGGTTGGCGCCGTGGACGCCCGTGCAGGCGACCTCGCCGCAGGCGTAGAGGCCGGGGACGGACGTGCGGCCGTGCAGGTCCGTGCGGACGCCTCCACTCGCGTAGTGGGCGGCGGGGACCACAGGGATCGGCTCGGTCACCGGGTCGATGCCGTGGTGCCTGCAGGCGGCCAGGATGGTGGGGAACCGGTTCTCCCACATCGCGGCACCGAGGTGTCGGCCGTCCAGCAGCATGTGGGAGGCGCCGGTCTCGCGCATCCGGTTCATGATCCCCTTGGCGACGATGTCGCGGGGGGCGAGTTCGGCGAGGTCGTGGCGTCCGGCCATGAAGCGCTCGCCGGCGTGGTCGACGAGGTGAGCGCCCTCGCCCCGGACGGCTTCGGAGATCAGCGGCTGCTGGCCTCGCGCGCCGTCGCCGAGCCAGAGCACGGTCGGGTGGAACTGGACGAACTCCAGGTCGGAGACCTCCGCGCCGGCGCGGAGCGCGAGCGCGACGCCGTCGCCTGTCGAGACCTCGGGGTTCGTCGTCGCGGAGAACACCTGGCCGAGCCCGCCGGTGGCGAGGACCACGGCACGGGCGCGGACGGCTCCGACGCCGCCGGGCTGGCCCTCGCCCATGACGTGCAAGGTGATCCCGGCCGCGCGTCCGCTGGCGTCCTTCAGGAGATCGAGGACGAGGGCGTGCTCGATGACCTCGGCACCGGAGTCCTTGAGCGCGGCGAGGAGGGCTCGGCTGATCTCCGCGCCGGTGGCGTCCCCGCCCGCGTGCGCGATGCGGCGCCGGTGGTGGCCGCCCTCGCGCGTCAGCGCGATGTCGCCGCCGCTGGAACGGTCGAACGCGGCACCGAGCGCGATGAGGCCGCGCACGGCGTCCGGCCCTTCGGTGACGAGAGTCCGGACGGCGTCCTCGTCGCACAGCCCGACGCCGGCGGTGAGCGTGTCGGCGAGGTGCTCGCCCGGGGTGTCGTCGGGGGCGAGCGCGGCGGCGATCCCGCCCTGCGCCCAGCGGGTCGATCCCGCGTCCAGAAGCGCCTTGGTGACCAGCAGCACCCGCCCGTGCGGACGGCAGCGCAGCGCGGCGACCAGCCCGGCGATACCGGAGCCGATGACGACGACATCGGTGTCGGTGGTCCAGCCGGGGGCGGGGGCCTGCAGAACCGAAGGGATCATGAACCCTCCTCGGGATCGGTTCTCGTCATTATGACCCTAATCCCGAACAGGCCGAACGCCTGACCCCCCACATCCCCGACAACCACCTCAGACACTCGAACGCCCCACACCGGCCCGCGCGCCTGCGAGAGACGCCGCGCCGGCGACAGCCGCGACCGGTGCCGGCGGCAGTTTGTCGGAGGTGACCCGTCGCCGGGCGGCAGCTCGGGGCGCCCTCGGCGCCGATCCAGTTCCTTCAGCGGCGGCACCGTAGGCGTACGGCTGCCGTGCGGCCTCGCAGGACCGGACGCTCGCGCCCCACTCCTGCGAGGCCAGGCCGTACGGCGCCGCCCAAAGCGGCCGCACAGACCCCCTTCACGCGTCGTCACACAAGCTCACCCGTCGGCACACGAACTACGCGTCGGCCCGAACTATGCGTCGGCATGCACCGGGCGCGCCAAGACGTGCTAGCGGGCGCGGCAAGACCTGCCGCCCGGCACCCCAAGAC
>NZ_SMKH01000555.1 GCF_004348515.1 Actinomadura sp. KC345
TCGCGGCCATGGTCGTCGTCTCGATCGTCTACGGGGCGAAGGTCACCTGGATCGCCGCGACGTCCATGTCGCTCGCCCGTCCCGCGTCCGCGGCGACCGACTACACCGTCCCGATGGCGATCGAGGGCATCCTCGTCACCGTCGCCGGCTCGGCGGCCCTCGGACTCGCCGCCGCCACCGGATTCACATGGACGATCACCCTCGCCGCCGTCCTTGCCATCGCCGGAGCCGCCATCGGCCCCCGCTGGCACACCACATGAACAACCGCGCCATCGGCCGGGCCAAGGCCCCGACGGGCGTCGGCCGCCCGAGCACTCGGTCGGAGGGGACGGCGTACTCGCAGGCCCGGTCTCACGGCCGCCCAAGGATCGATCTTCTCCCGGCATGCTTCCGGCAACCCGGTTTGCTCGATGCGTTGCTCGCTCTGTTCTTCCTTCGGCACCTGCCCCCGTCCTGAGTCGGCTCCGGCTCCTCCACGGAGTCGTCGATGCCGTCGTCGTTCCGATCCCGCTCCGGAGGAACCGGCGGAACCGTGCCACACCGTCCGGCCCGAACGTTTCGATAGTGCGATGATCTTGCAGGGGCCGGCCCCGGCAGTTCCTTGACGCTCGCGGGTGGGGGGCGTGTCATGGAAGAGGGCCCCGCGCCCTGGCGATGTGGCGGAATGTGATGAAGGGGGTTCACATGACAGCCACGGTAGTCGCACGCAAACCCGCTGTAGGAGAGGCTTACTGGGTCCTAGGCGGTCTCTACGAGGTCAAAGTGTCAAGCGAGGAGTCCGACGGCGAGCTGGTCGTCATGCACATGACCATGCCGGCGGGGCTAGGCCCGCCGCCCCACACGCACCCGGGGAACGAAGCGGTGTACGTCCTGGACGGCACGCTCCGCTACTACATCGGCGACGACACGCTGGAGGGGGAGCCGGGCTCCTTCTTCTACGTCCCCGCGGGAACGTGGGAGAACTTCGAGCCGACGAGCACCTGTCGCGTGCTCGTCGAGTACCTGCCCGGCAAGGACATCGACAAGTTCTTCGCTGAGATCGGGGAACCGGCAACGACCAGGGAACTGCCTCCCGCGACAACGCCACCACCCGACGTCGACAGGATCATCGCGGTCGGTGCGCGCTACGGCCTCGAAATGAGGCCACCACAAGGAACATGACGAAGAACCCGCGCGGCGGACGACCGTCCGCGCCAGGGACGGAGCGAGGGCGGCGTGGGCTGTTGCCGTCCGCACTCCATCCGCAGCCCATCGGCGACCGACCTCACCCGGTGCGGTCGGCGCACCTCCCCCATTCTGCTCACTCCCAAGCTCCAGCGAGGGTGGGAGGACTCGCTGGCGGCCCGGCTCGATTCGGGACTCACCCGCCGGTGCCGATGCTCTGTGGGCTGCTGGAGACCGCGCGGAAGAAGTCGGGTTCGCGGGGCCTTCTCGTCACCGCGTAGCGGTCGTGGAGGGTAGACGCATGTGCCCGCCTCCGCTTCGCAGCTACGGAGAGTGATGGATCGTGGGGAGGGGTTCTCGTGACCTCGTTCGGGTGGGAGGGAGATGATCTCCCTATTCCTCCAGTTGATCACTAAGGCCCTCCGGCGAAGATGCTGGAGGGCCTGTGGAGTAGGGGTGGGCGATACTGGGTTCGAACCAGTGACCTCTTCGGTGTGAACGAAGCGCTCTCCCACTGAGCTAATCGCCCGGGCGGGCCGCTGTGGTGGGCGGACCGACGGTCGAAACTCTAGCGCATGTTGGGGGT
>NZ_SMKH01000556.1 GCF_004348515.1 Actinomadura sp. KC345
ATAAGAGACAGGGAAGGCCGGGGGCGAGGCGGGCCTCCCGGCCGGACGTGCGGGGCGTGGTCAGGATCTCCTGGACGTCGCGGCCGTTCCGGACACCGGACGTGCCGTTGATGTGGTCGGCGTGCGGGTGGGTCAGTATGAGCAGGGGGACCTCCCCGATGTCCAGGCGGCGGAGGCACCGGTCCACCAGGGCGGGGTCTGGCCCGGTGTCGACGACGACGGCCTGCCCGGGGGCGGCGGACAGGACGAGGGCGTCGCCCTGGCCCACGTCGCAGGCGACCATCTGCCAGCCGGGGGGCGGCCAGCCGGGGGCGGTCGCCCGCACGGCGATGACGGCGATCAGGACCCCGGCCATGGCGGCCGCCGCGAGCAGGCGCAGGCGGCGGCTGCGCAGGATCAGCAGGGCGGCCCCGGCCGCGAGGAGGAGCGTCACGGCGCCCAGGCCGCCGGGCGTCCACGGGATCGTGGCGTAGGGCAGCGCGGCGGCGGTGCGGGCGACGCGGATGATCCAGCCGACCGCCAGGCCGGCGGGCCACACGATCACCTGGGCGAGGGGCAGGGAGAGCGGCGCGGTCACGGCGCCGAGCGCGCCCAGGAGGGTCGCGGGGGCGACGGCGGGGGCGGCCAGCAGGTTCGCGAACACGGCCACGACGCCTATCTCTCCGGAGAGCATCACCAGGACCGGGGACACGGCGACCTGCGCGGCCGCCGCGACGGCGAGGGCGTCGGCGAGGGGGCCCGGCAGCCGGCGGGCGAGCCGCTCCCGCCAGCGCGGCGCCAGGACGAGCAGGCCGGCGGTCGCCAGGACCGACAGCGTGAACCCGTAGGAGCGCGCGAGTTCGGGGTCGATCAGCACCAGGAGGAGGACGGCGGCGGCGAGGGCGGGGATCCCCTGGCGCTGCCGTCCGGTCACCAGCGCCAGCAGACCGATGACGCCCATGACCGTCGCGCGCAGGACGCTCGGCTCGGGACGCGCGACCACGACGAACGCCAGCACCGCGAGTACGGCGATCGGCGGGGCGCGCCGCCGGCCGAGGCCGAAGAGGCGGCACAGGCCGAGGACCGCTCCGATGACGATGGCGAGGTTCGCGCCGGACACGACCAGCAGGTGGGTGAGCCCGGCGGCGCGGAAGTCCTCGGCCAGCGCCGGATCGAGCCCGGAGGTGTCGCCGACGACCATGCCGGGCAGGACGCCGCGCTGGTCGGGAGGGAGCCGCGCCACCGCGGCCCGCAGCTTCGCCCGCACGTGCTCCGCGGCGCGCTGGATCCCCGACGGAGGCCCAAGGACGGTGGGCGGTCCGCGGACGATCACGACCGCGGCGAGGAGATCGGCGCCCTTGGGCTGCACGAACCTGCCGTGGAGCCGCACCCGCTGGCTGGGCACGAGGCCGAGCCATCGCGGGTCGTTCGCGATCAGCAGCACGGGCACCCGGACCTCGGCCCCCGGCACCTCCTCCGCCCGCGCACGGAGGATGACCATCGGTCGGCCCTTGCCCGGTACGGCCCGGGGATCGCCGGTCACGGCCGCTTCGGCCGCCGCGAACCGCCCATCGCGGGCGAGATCCCGGACCGGCCCGCTGCCGACGGCCGTGGTCCGCAAGCCCACGCCGACCAGGGAGGCGGCGGCGCACACGAGCAGGACCCCGACCATCCTCCGC
>NZ_SMKH01000557.1 GCF_004348515.1 Actinomadura sp. KC345
CCCTCTCTGTCAGACTGCTGTGACACAAGGGACGGATGAGTCCTTCTGATATCGAGCAGGGCGAGACAGGACGAACAGCGCAGTGACGATGACCCTCGCCGACCAGGCCCGCGTGACCACACGGCAGGATGGTCGAGTGACCGACGAACACGGCGACCAGAAGCCGGGCCCGCCGGCCCGATCCAAGCGCCGGACGTTCACCAAGGCGTACAAGGCCCGGATCCTGGCCGCCTTCGACGCGCTGCCCGAGGGCAGCCCCGAACGCGGTGCGCTGCTGCGGACCGAGAAGCTCTACCACTCCCACATCGAGCACTGGCGCAAACAACGTGACGAAGGAACCCTCGCCGCCACAGCAGGAAAGCCCGCGCCCAGTCGCGAGGCCGAGGAACTGGCCCGCCTGAAGGCCGAGAACAAGAAACTCAAGGCCGAGGCCGCCAAACTCGAAAGCAGTAACGAGAAACTCGCCGGAGAACTCGACAAGACCCGCACTGCGCTGGACATCGCGGGAAAAGCGTTCGCGCTGCTTCAGGACATCTCAAGCAGCGCGGACTCCGACGAGAACTGAACCAGGTCATCGACGAGCACCTGCCCGCAATGGAGAAACTGCTGGGCACTGCCCGGGCATGCCGCGTCCTTGGCAAGTCCCGCTCGACTCTGCACCGGCACCGCAATCCCCGCCCGCCCCGGCTCGGGCCGCGCCGTCCCTTCCACCACCCGGCCGAGCTGTCGGCGGACGAGCGCGAGCGGGTGCTGGCGGTGCTGGACTCGCCCCGGTTCGCCGACAAGTCCCCTGCCCAGGTGTGGGCGGTCCTGCTGGACGAGGGCGTGTATCTGTGCTCGCAGGCCACGATGTACCGGCTGCTGCGCGAACGCGGCCAGACCGGGGAGCGGCGCGCCCAGGCGGTGCGCCCGGCGACCGTCAAACCCGAGCTCCAGGCCGACGGCCCCGACCAGGTGTGGTCCTGGGATATAACGAAATTGAAAGGCCCAGTTCGCGGCGTGCATTATCTGCTGTACGTCATCATCGATATCTTCTCCCGGAAGGTCGTGCACTGGGAGATCTGGCCCACCGAGAACGGCGTCCTGGCCAAGGAGTTCATCCAGCACGCCATCATCGCCAACGACGGTGCGGCACCGCGCTCGATCCACGCCGACCGCGGCACGGCCATGACCTCGAACACGGTGACCGGCCTCCTTGCGTTGCTGGGCATCGACCGGTCCCATTCCCGGCCGCACGTGAGCAACGACAACCCCTACTCCGAGGCGCAGTTCAAGACACTCAAGTACTGCCCGGCGTTTCCTGAGCGATTCGGATCGATCGAGGACGCCAACGGGTTCTGCAGCCGGTTCTTCGCTTATTACAATCACGAACATCGCCATTCCGGGATCGGGATGCACACCCCCGCGACGGTCCACGACGGCACCGCTGCACGTATCCAGGCCGACCGGGCCGCCACCCTCCACGCCGCCTTCCGCGCCCACCCCGAACGCTTCCGCGGACGATGCCCCTCACCGCCCCCACTACCGGACAAGGTCTGGATCAACCCGCCACCCGAAGCACTCCAGAACGACAACGAGACACAAACCGCTCAAGTGGCCTGACGTCTCATCAGGTTTGACAGGTTCCG
>NZ_SMKH01000558.1 GCF_004348515.1 Actinomadura sp. KC345
CCCCTCTCTGTCAGACTGCTGTGACACAAGGCACGAATGAGTCCTTCTGATATCAAGCAGGGCGGGACAGGACGAAGAGCGCAGTGACGATGACTCTCGCCGACCAGGCCGCCGTGACGACACGGCAGGATGGTCGGGTGACCGACGAACACGGCGACCAGCAGTCGGGCCGGCCTGCTCGGCCCAAGCGCCGGACGTTCACCAAGGCCTACAAGGCCCGGATCCTGGCCGCCTACGACGCGCTACCCGAGGGCAGCCCCGAACGCGGCGCCCTGTTGCGGGCCGAAAAGCTCTACCACTCCCACATCGAGCACTGGCGCAAACAACGCGATGAAGGCACCCTCGCAGCCACGTCGGGAAAGCCGGCACGCAGCCCCGAGGCCGAGGAACTGGCCCGTCTGAAGGCCGAGAACACCAAACTCAAGGCCGAAGCCGCCAAGCTCGAAGCCGGCAACGCCAAACTCGCGGGTGAACTCGACAAGACCCAAACCGCATTGGACATCGCGGGAAAAGCATTCGCGCTGCTGCGGGACATCTCAAGCAGCGCGGACTCCGACGAGAACTGAACCAGGTCATCGATGACCACCTGCCCGGCATGGAGGAACTGCTCGGCACCGCCCGGGCATGCCGCGTCCTGGGAAAATCCCGTTCGACTCTGCACCGGCACCGCAATCCCCGCCCGCCCCGGCTCGGGCCGCGCCGCCCCTTCCATCACCCGGCCGAGCTGTCGGCGGCCGAACGCGAGCGGGTGCTGGCGGTGCTGGACTCGCCTCGGTTCGTCGACAAGTCACCGGCGCAGGTGTGGGCGATTCTGCTGGACGAGGGGGTGTACCTGTGCTCGCAGGCCACGATGTACCGGCTGCTGCGCGAGCGCGGCCAGGCCGGTGAGCGGCGCGCCCAGGCCGTGCGTCCGGCGACCGTCAAGCCCGAACTCCAGGCCGACGGCCCCGACCAGGTGTGGTCGTGGGACATCACGAAACTGAAAGGCCCCGTGCGCGGCGTGCATTATCTGCTGTACGTCATCATCGACATCTTCTCCCGCAAAGTTGTGCACTGGGAGATCTGGCCCACCGAGAACGGCACCCTGGCCAAGGAGTTCATCCAGCACGCCATCATCGCCAACGGCGGCGTGGCGCCCCGATCGATCCATGCCGACCGCGGCACGGCCATGACCTCCAACACCGTCACCGGACTCCTCGCCCTCCTGGGCATCGACCAGTCCCATTCCCGCCCGCACGTGTCCAACGACAACCCCTACTCCGAAGCACAGTTCAAGACCCTCAAATACTGCCCGGCATTCCCAGGGCGACTCGGCTCGATCGAGGACGCCAACAGCTTCTGCAGCCACTTCTTCGCCTACTACAACCACGAACACCGCCATTCCGGGATCGGGATGCACACGCCCGCGACCGTCCACGACGGCACCGCCACCCAGGTCCAGGCCCGCCGGGCCGCCACCCTGCAGGCGGCCTTCCGGGCCCACCCCGAACGGTTCCGAGGCCGGTGCCCCTCACCGCCCCCGCTACCGGACAAGGTCTGGATCAACCCGCCACCCCAACCCCAGACCGACAACAAGCCACAAACCACCCACGTGGCCTGACGTCTCATCCGGTTTGACAGGTTCCG
>NZ_SMKH01000559.1 GCF_004348515.1 Actinomadura sp. KC345
GCGACGGGGGCGGGGGCCTCGGCGCGGCGCCAGACGCGGGCGACGATGACGACCTCGCGGGGTTCCCGGATCGGGGTGAGGCGGCACCAGGTGCGGGGCTCGGAGAGGTAGCGCCCCTGGGAGAGCAGCAGTTCGGTGAGCCTCTTGCCCTCGATGACGGGACGGGTGGCGAGCCAGGTCAGCACGCCCGGCGGGACGATGTACAGGACGTGCCAGGGGGATTCGAAGGGGATGCCGACGATCCTGAGCAGGACGATCCACGGCACGAACACGCCGAGGAACACGCCGATCTGGACGAGCGGCAGCGGCATGGGCAGCCGCAGGTCGTACAGCTTGTAAAGCCGCTTCTCGATCCGCCAGATGTTCGTGTACGTGGGTAGATCCACGCCCCTACTCCCCTAACTGCGCGAGCACGGGTCCGCCTGCCGGTCTCCCGTCAGGTGACGTCCACGCCGAGGGCCGTGGCTATCGCCTTGGCCGTGGTCTCGATGATGTTCGGCACGTAGAAGACCACCCCGATTCCGATCGCGAGCAAGATGAACTGAACGAAGCGCGTGATTTCTCGGGTGAACAGAAAGAAGATCGCCACAATGGAGACGATCACCAGGAACAGCGGACCGAATATCTGCCTCAGCCAATCGGCGAGCTGATCGGTCTTCAGTTCGTCGCCGGGCGCCGCAAGGATTTCGTAGGGAATCGACGCGATAATGTGCTGAAACATCGACGTCTACCTTCCTTGGGCGGCGGGCTCAATGGGGGATTGGTCGTTCAAGTCAGGGCCTCTCATGATGCGTTCGGTCGCGTGGTACCGCGGATGTCGCGGACGAGCCACTTGTCGCCTCTCTTCACCATGGCGAGCTGGTAGGTCTGGTCCAGTTCGCCGCCGCCGCCCGCGGCGGGCTGCCAGGCGACGGTCGCGGTGATCGTGCGCTCGCCCGCGGAGCCCTTCGGAGCGACGACCTCCTTGACCTGCATGAACTTCACGGTGTTGGCCATGCCGGTGATGGTCGTCCCGTCGGAGAAGCGCGACAGGGCCTCCTGGTTGCCGGTCGCGTACTCCTGGAAGAAGGTACCGAGGAAGGGCTGGAGTTCGCTTTCGAGCGCGGAGTCGCGGTCGGGTGCGCCGCCCTGGGGAAGTTGCGCCTTGGTAGGCGGGGGAAGCATGGCGGGCTGGGCGGACACGACCAGGGAACCGCTCTTGTCGGCGTACACCGGAACCGCGAGACGCAGCCACGTGTCGGCCGTGCGCGCCGACAGGGTCACGGTCGCGTGGTTGGCGTCGCGCACATCCACTCCGGCGACCTCGACCGACTGCACCTGCATCCTGCCGACGCCGTTCCAGCCGAATTGCGGGTCGGCGCCGTCGGGGAGGAAGGTGCGCAATTGCGTCTCGCGGGCGGGGGCGTTGTTCTGGTCGTAGTTCAGATATACGTTGGCGAACTGCAGGGCGAACGCGCCCGCGGCGCTGCTGGGGAACCCCGCTCCCCTGGCGGGTTTGGACGCGGGCGTCGCGCCGCCGGACGTCTCTTCAGCGGTGAAGCGCTCGAACGGGGCGCGGATGCCGTTGACGAGGATGACGATGATCAGCGCCCAGAGCACGGC
>NZ_SMKH01000055.1 GCF_004348515.1 Actinomadura sp. KC345
AGACAGGTCCCGGGGGCGGTCAAGATACTCCCATGAGAAGGCGTGCGCTGACGTGGGGCGGTGGGATCGTCGCGGTCGCGGCCGCGGCGGGCCTGGGGTGGCACTTCGCGGCGGTGGGCTTGGACCGGGCCGACAAGCTGGCGAGCGTCATCGGGGCGTTCGTCGGGCTGACGGCCTTGGGCGTCGCGGTCTACGGCGCGTTGTCGGGCGGAGGTCCCGGTGGCAGGCCGGGGCCGGGGCAGCACGTCGGGCGCACCAGGGTCGGCGGCAGCGTGACCCAGGTCCGCGGTGTGGCGGGCAGCGTGCGTACCGGCGGCGCGTCCGCGCCGCCGGTACCGGCACAGGCTCCCGGCGGCCCCGTGCCGGTACCGGAATCGGGCGGGCAGTCGGTCGACGGGTCCCGGGTATCCGGCGATGTGACCCAGGTGGAGGGGGTCGGCGGTGATGCCGACCTCGGTCCGGCCACCCGGAGGGACCCGGGTGACGGGGACGCGCCTTGACCGGCTCGTCAGGGACTCCGGACGAACCGCCGCCCGGCCAGGCCGTCTCTCGCAGCGAGGTGAACGGCGGGGTCTTCCAGGTCAACGATGTCGGCGGTGACGTGCACATCAGCACGCGGGCCGCGGGGCACGCGCGGACGCCGCGGGGGCGCCTGGGCTTCCTCGGCAGCCCGACGTTCCTGGGTGCGGTGGCCTTCGCCGGCCTGGTGGCGGTCGTCATCCCCGGTGCGTTCTATGTGAGAGGCAAGATCACCGACGACCCGGGGCGGCCCGCGGCCGGCGCCGTCGTCCCCTCCGAGGCGAGCGTCCGGGCGCCCGCGGTCGAGGTGGTCGACATGCTGGTCGACACACCCGAGGCCACGGAGAGCGGGCCGGTCGCTCTGGATTTGAAGATCCACAACAAGGGGACCCGGCGGACCATCGTCAAACGGGCGACCGTGAGCATCCGGAAGTTCTCGTTGATCTCGGCGTGCTTCAGCCAGGGCGGCGGCCTGGATGTGTCCGCGACCTATGGGCTGACATTGCCGGTCCGTCCGACACCCGGCCAGCGGGTCGAGATTCCGCTCAGCCAGGAGATCGGGCCGGACGAAGCCGATCGATTCAAACTGAACCTGCGCCTACCGAAGTCCGCCGCATTCGCCGGAGGCAATCCTGACGCGAGCAAACTCTTCATCTACCACATCGGCGTGACGCTGATTCGCGACAAGGAAAGCAAAGAGGTCGACGCGGGCGAGGCGGTGGCGGCGTTGCCGGAAGCGGTCCCCTCGTACGGCCAGGACTTCTTCTTCACCGACGAACTCGCCCGGCATCCGAACCGGTACGACGACTACGGCCTCACCCCCGAAGAATCATCGAAGATCAGGAAATGCCAGGAATCGAATAACGCCGTGCTGCGCGAATTCATGGCCGTCGACGGAGCCAAGCCTCCGTGGTTCGCGCAGATCGCACCACACCTCGCCCGGTGAGGGATCGGCAGTCCCTCGACAACGCCGCAGCCCATCGGGCCGCGGCTATGCGTCCTCGTCCGGCGTGTGCCCGGGGGCGCCGCGGAGAGGGGCCGGCATCTGTTCCCGTACGGTGCGACGGGCGCGCGCGAGCAGGTCGGTGGCACGCGGGTAATCGGTGAGTCGCTCGGAGAGAAGATCCAGGGCGGGCAGAAGGTTCCGGGCGGGGACGCCACGGGCGGTGAGGATCTCGACGGTCCATGCCATGAACCCGGTGAAGAGATCGGGATCGTCCAGGTACAGGGCCGTGCCCAAGAAGTCGACGAGGTGAGAGAGGTCCTCGGCCGTCCGGTCCCGCTGCACGTCGGAGTAGTCGGCCATCGCCGGGAGCCGCGACTCCAACCCGCTCAGCACGTGGCGGATCAGGGACGGGGCCGCGCGGGTGACATGGGCGAAGGCCTGGTCGCCCAGGTGCGGCAGGTCGTCGATGACGCGGCGGACGGGCGGCTTGGGCAGGGGGCCGCGCGCCAGCAGGTCGGCGGCCGCGCGCGCGTCGGGGGCCCACGCGTCCGCCCCCAGCAGAGCGGCGTAGCGCCCGTCGTGGCCAAAGGCGGCGCCACCGGCCAGGACCGGGGTACCGGTCGCCTGGCAGGCGGTGATGGCCGCGTGCGCGGTCGGCAGCCGGGTCGCGATCGAGGACGACAGAGCCACCGCCTCCGGACCGGTGCGGTGCAGGTGGGAGATCAGGTGCGGGGTCGGCACCTGGGCGCCGAGATAGTCGACCCGCAGGCCGCGCAGCCGCAGAATCTCGGCGACGAGCCGGGCCGGCAGCGCGTGCCACTCGCCGTCGATGCAGGCCACCGCGATCTTGCCGGGCCGTTCCTCCGCCCGCGCCCGCCGCCGGGCGGCCGGATGGTGCGCGACCGCGCCGATCACGCGTTCGTTGACGGCGGTGGCGCTGTGCTCCTGGGCGACGGTGATCCGGTTGGCGGCCCACTCGCGCCCGACCCTTGCCTGCAGGGGCGCGATGACGTCCAGGAGCAGGTCCTCGGGGTCCATCCCGTCGTCCAGCGCGGTCATCACGATGTCGGTGGCGGCGTACTCGTCGCCGATGATCAGCGTCTCCCAGAGCGCGTCCGCCCAGGTGCCCGCCTTCCCGCCGGACGGCCTCGTCTCCCGCGTCATGGCACGCGCCCTTCCGGTCCCGGGCTCCCGGAGGCGCTGGACCGGACGTGCCGGGGAGCGGTGAGCGCGATCACCGCCATGTCGTCATGCGGGCCGGCTCCGACCCACTCGGAGGCGAGCATGAGCACCCGCTCCACCAGCGCCTCGGGAGGCATGCCGCCGCATCGGCCCAGCTCGGCGCGCAGCCGCTCGTCGCCGAACATCTCATCGCCCAGCGGTCCGCCGACGGCCTCGGTGATGCCGTCGGTGTACAACAGGCACGCGTCACCGGGCTCAAGGGCCGCCTCCGCGGTCGTCGAGTCGATCTCCTCCAGCACGCCGATCAGCGAGCCTCCGGTCGCGGCCGTCTCGACCGTCCCGTCGGTCCGAACGATCAGCGGGGCGCTGTGACCGGCGCTGGTCAGCCGCAGCCGTACCTGCGCGTCCTGCCTGCGGGCCGAGGCCAGCACCAGCGTGACGAACCTCGTCGAATCGTCTTCCAGCAGGGTCTCGTTGAGCACCTCCAGCACGCGCCGGTGGTCGCCCGCCATCGGCAGCAGCGCCCGCAGCGTGTTGCGGATCTTGCCGGTGAGGACCGCGGCCTCCAGGCCCTTGCCGCACACGTCCCCCAGCACCACCAGCGCCTCGGCCTCCGCGTCGACCGCGTCTGGGTAGACGTCGTAGAAGTCGCCTCCGACCATGTCCTCGTCACCGGACGGCCGGTAGCGGGCGGCCAGTTCCACCCCGTCCAGTTCCTGCGTACGGGGCGGCAGGAGCCCGCGCATCAGCGTCGCGGTGATGGACGCCTGTTCGGCATACAGGCGGGCGGCCGACAGCGCCGCGCCGGCATGCCCCGCGAAGAGGCCGGTGGTCAGCTCCTCGCCCGCGGAGAACCTCTCGCGGCCGGACGGGCGCAGCAGGACCAGCGCTCCGGCCGGGACACCATGGCCCGGAAGCGCGATCACCACCATGGCGGCGGGTTTCCCGGTGCCGGGGCGGGCGATCCAGCCGGGAGCGTCGCGGGGATCGATCCAGCGCGGGGCCACCGGCGGGAAGCCCCGCAGCGCGTCGGCCAGCCCCTCGACCTCCATCGGGTCGATCAGCAGGTCCCGGTGGTCGACCCTCCCGTCGGGCCCGCAGTAGGCGACCGGGTGGCCGTGCCCGGCCCGCGGGACGATCACCAGGGCGGCATCGGCCAGGTGCCGGGCCGCCAGCCGCGTGGTCACCTCCATGCACCGTTCGAGGTTGAGCGATGCCAGCAGCTCGTCGGACGTCTCGGCGAGGAACGCCGTGCGCTCCCGCTCGGCCGCCAGCTCCCCGGCCAGCCGCTCCCGCTCGGTCACCTCGACCAGCCACCAGGCCGTGGACGCCGGGTTCCCCGGTGCCCCGCTCACGGGCACGGGACGGGCCTCGAACACGCCGTCGCCGATCGGCCCTGCGGCGATCGGCTCCGCGCGCCGCCCCGCCGTGCCCGTGCCTCCGAGGCCGGCGCCCGCGGCCGCCGCGGGACCGCCGAACGACCAAACGGCATCGGCGAGCCATTCCGGCACAGCGCGCCGCACCGGTTCACCCGGCGACACACCGAGCAGCAGCCGCGCCGCGTCGTTGAGCTGGACGACGCCTTCGGACGAGTCGAGAATCAGAACCGCGCACGGAGCCGATCGCAGCACCGGACTGAGCCCGTCCCGTGCCTCGCTCTCGCCTCGGCTCGGTTCCATCACGCCGCGGCCCCCGCGAGGGCTCCCCCTCTCGGCCGATCCACCACGTCGGCGGCATCCGGCGTCGCCCTACGTGCATGCCGTCCCCCGGGCGCCGGCGGCTCGGCTCGGGCCCCCCGAGCAGCACCGCACGCAAGGGTCTCCAGGCACTGTCCGCTGATGTGGATGTCGCCTCCGACCGTGGTAACCCAACTGTCACCGTTTCATTTCCATCGTTGGGGGAGGGCTAACACTCACGTCGAGGCGGCGGTATCGGCACGGCGAGAACGAACGAGAGGCGACATGGCATCTCCCTCATCTCGGGAACGCCCGTTCGCACGCATGCCGGATTGATCATGGGGCTGCCGGACGCGCGGCGGAGATGTGGGTGCGCTTGAGCGTGAGAACCGCGCGGAGGGGATGCGTGGCCGCATCCCCTCCGCGCGGTTCGGACTTCAGGCTTGTGGGGCCTTCCAGATCATGTTGTCGCAGGTCATCTTCGGGTCCGTCTTGATCTGGCCCTGCTTCTCGGCGAGTTCGATCGAGCGCTGGAGGGCTCCGCAGTCCAGCTTGGTCGAGAGGAGGCTCAGCGGGCCGTCCGCCGAGATGACCTCCTTGGCGACGCCCAGGCTCGGGATGCCGAAGCTCTTCTGGAGCTTGCCCGCCACCGCGTCGCGGTTCTTCTCCGCGGTCACGTGGGTGAGCGCGTCACCGAACGCCCCGCAGAACTTCTTCGCCGTCTCCGGGTTCTCGTCGAGCCATTCCTTGTTCGCTATCCAGCCCGAGTTCATCGTGTTGAACATGTCCGCCGGGGCGTCCTTCTCGTTCGGGATGTCGACGAGCAGTTCGACGGCGTCCTCGCCCTGCTGGGTGAGGAAGGGGTAGGTCACGATGGCGTCCACGCGGCCCTGCTTCAGCGCGGACAGCGCGCCTTCGCCGTAGCCGACGGCGACGTAGGAGACGTCGGAGCCGCTGAGGCCGCCCGCCTCCAGCATCATGTTGCCGAGCATCTCGGTGGTCGACTTCAGCGCGGAGATGCCGATGTTGCGGCCCTTCAGCGCCTCGATCTTCTTCTTGTAGGGCTGGCCGGACATGCCGGCGAGCGGGCCGTCGGAGGCGACGATGAACCCGTTCCAGATCGTCGCCCCGGCACCGCAGAAGAAGCGCAGGTCCGCGCCCTTCTGGTTGGCCTGGGCCATCACGACCGGCCCCTGGTGGACGGTCTGGATCGAGCCGTTGGCGAGGCCGGCGAACGCGGGCGCCGAACCCTGCACCGGCACGTTCTCGACCTTGAGGCCGTGCTTGTCCCAGATCCCGGCCTCGGATCCGATGATGAACGGCGCGTCGGACGCGGTCTGGCTGGTCGCCACGTTGATCGTTCCGTCGCCGGACGCCGAGCCGCCGGAACCGCACGCCACCAGGGAGAGGGCGAGAGCGACGCCCCCCACGGCACAGATCAGGTTCTTCAACGTATCCCCTTACAGATTGAGCGGTCGGATCGCCTCGCGGCTTCGACCTCCGCCGGGCGCCATGCCCGGCGATTCACCATGCGTGCTGGTATCCGCCTGCCACCGGCAGCCCGGCTCCGGACACGTAGCCGGCCAGCTCGGAGCACAGGAACGCCACCAGGGCGCCGAAGTGGTCCGGCGATCCGACCCGTCGTCCCGGGCCGTCCCGGTCGACCGCGGTTCCGGCGAATGCCAGATAGCGCGCGGTCTCGTGGCTTCCGGGTTGGATGGAGTTGACGGTGACCCCGTCCTCCCGCACCTCGTCGTTGAGGGACTTGAGGTAGACCGTGAGCGCGGCCCTGGCAGCGCCGCTGCCGGTCAGCCCGACGAACGGCTCACGAACCGCGAGCGAGGTGATCGCGACCACCCGCCCCCACCCGCGCCGGCGCATTCCGGGCACGGTGGCCGTGCAGAGCTCGACCGCGCTCATGAAGTTGAGGCGCATCGCCTGGTCCACCGCGTCCTGGCTCAGGTCGATCGCGTGGGACGCGCCTGGTCCGGGGGCGTTGGCGACCAGGATGTCGATGCCGCCCATCCCGGCCGTCGCGCTCTCGGCCAGCGCGGTGCCCGACCCGGGCGCCGCGAGATCCGTGACCGAACCCGAGCACCGGGGCCCGAGTTCCCGCACGGCCGCGTCCAGACGTCCGGGGTCGGAGCCGCAGATGTGCACCCGGGCTCCTTCCGCCAGCAGGCGGCGCGCGGTGGCGAAGCCGAGGCCCGTGGTCGCCGCCGGGACCAGTGCGCGCCGGTCCCGCAGTCCTAGATTCATCGGTGCACCGCCCGATCGGTGGCACGGCCCGTCACTCCCAGCGGAGCAGCCACTGCTCGCCCTTCTCAGCGATCAGGCCGAGGACGGTGGCGATGACGGCCATCACGGCCAGTACCGCCAGCATGCTGTTGATGTCGAAGGCGTTGCTGAACTGCACCACCGAGAGGCCGAGCCCCTGCTTGGCGGCGACCATCTCGCTGGCCACGACTCCGAGGAGGCTGTAGGTCACCGAGAGCCGCACGCCGGCCGCGATGGCGGGGACGGCGGACGGCAGCGCGAGCTTCCACATCACCTCGTGGCGCTTCAGGCCGAGGGTCTTGGCCACGGCCATCTGGTCCGGCTGGACCCCTTTGACGCCGGCCCTGGTGTTGAAGAGCATCATGAAGAAGACGATGGAGACGGCCAGGAAGACCTTGGACCAGATCGTCAGACCGAACCAGAGCAGGAACAGCGGCGCGAACGCGATCCGGGGGAGGCTGTTGACCGGGATCAGGAACGGGGAGATCACCTTGTCGAGGAAGGGCGCCTCGGCGAGGACCAGACCCGCCAGGATCCCGCTCGGCACCGCGATCAGGAGCGCGACGAGCGTCGCCCAGAGCGTGTCGATGGTCGGATCGACCAGTTCCCCGGTCTCCAGCATGGTCACCAGCGAGTCCCACACCCCGGAGGGCTGGCCGACGAACCGGACGTTGATGGTGCCCGCGTCGGCCAGGAGCTCCCAGCAGCCCAGCACGAGGACGACCAGGGCCGCCCGGCTCAGCCAGACCGAGACGCGGCCGGTCCTCCTGGGCTTGCGCGTCCGCCTGGGACGCTTCTCCGTCGGGGGCGCCTCAGAGGTCCTGGTGAGCAGGTCACTCATCGCCTCCCCTTTCCTCGAGCAGGTCGAAGAGCTCGCGGTGCAACCGCTGGAACTCGGAACTGAAGATGATCTCCTTGAGGTGGCCGGAGCGCGGCCGCGGCAGGTCGACGAGCTGGTCCGACGCGATCCGGCCGGGACGCGGCAGCATGACCACCACGCGGTCGGCCAGCAGGATGGCCTCGTTCAGGTCATGGGTGACGAACAGGACGGTCTTGGAGACGCGGTCGGACCCCTCCTGCTCGAGGAGGTCGAGGAACTCCGACTGGAGGCGAAGTTTCGTCTGCGCGTCGAGGGCACCGAACGGCTCGTCCATCAGCAGGATGTCGGGGTCGGTGACCAGGGTCCGCGCGATCGCGGCGCGCTGGCGCATGCCGTGCGAGAGCTGGCGCGGGTACGCCTTCTCGAAGTCGGCGAGGCCCACCATCCGGAGCATCTCGCGTGAGCGTTTGAGACGTTCGGCCCGCGACAGCCTCGTGCGCGCCTCAAGGCCCAGCTCGACGTTCTTGTGCACGCGGCGCCAGGGCAGCAGGCCGTCCCGGGCGAACATGTAGCTGGTCTTGTTGCTCGCCCCCTGCACGGGCCGCTCGTCGATGACGACCTCGCCCTCGGTCGGCTCGACCAGGCCCGCGAACATGTTGAGCAGGCTGGTCTTGCCGCAGCCGGACGCTCCGACGAGCGCCACGAACTGGCCCTTCGGCACCTCGAGGTTCACGTCGCGCAGCGCCTCGACCGTGCGGGCCCCGCCACCGAGACCTCCATAGGTGAGGTTCACGTTCCGGGCCGCCAGGACCGATGCCGGCGCCACGGGTCGCTCCTCCAGCGCAGGCTCGCTCGTCGGAGATGTTGCCATTCGCTTGCCCCTCCAGAAGGTGGCTCATGACGGGCTCCTGGCTCACCGGCGGCTGCCTGCGCAGTCCTCCTGTGACACACCCAAGACAGTGCCCAGCGAGTATGTCGCAACAGTGTGAAGTTATTGTGTGACCTAAGTCAAGAGTCTGACTATGAGCTGCTCAGCAGTCGTCGAACGGGGCGTCTTGATACTAGATAGCGACTTCAGTAACGTCGGTTGCGTTAACTAGAGACTCGCTGTCGTAAGGAAGCCTCAGTGCCCTTGATCGAGATCGCCGGCCTCGCGGTCGACGACGCCGGCCTCGCGCTGGCGGACGGTGCGTCGAGCCTGACGTGGGGCGAGTTGCTGGAGCAGTCCGTGCGTGCCGGCAACGCACTTCGCGAGTCCGCGGCGGGCGGCCGGGTGGCGGTGATCGGCGCGAACGAGGCCCGCACCCTGCTGGCGCATCTGGCGGCCGCACTGGCGGGCGTGCCCTCGGTGGCCGTGAACGCCCGCCTGCGCCCGCAGGAGGTGGAGTACATCCTCCGCGACTCCGGGGCGACGGTCTGCATGATCCCCGAGTCCCGGTACGCCGAGCTTTTTCCCGTCGCCGGCCGGGCGGGCTGCCGGACGATCGTCTCCGACGCCCCCGGTACCGCCGTGACGTCGTGGCGGGAACTCGTCGCGTCCGGCTCCGCCGAGTGGAACCCGCACGCGCCGGTCGAGCCGCTCATCCTCTACACGTCCGGGACCAGCGGGTTCCCCAAGGGCACCCACTCCCGATGGGCCGCGCGGCCGGAGCCGGACGTCGCCCGCCATCTCGCATCGGTGCGCGCCGGCATGGCCGCCGTGCCGGACGGCACGCATCTGGTGGCCGGGCCGCTCCACCACAACGGGCCGCTGATGGGACTGCGCAGCCTGCTCATGGGGCGGCGCGTCGCCGTCCTGCCGAAGTTCACGGCCGAGGCGGCTCTGGCCGCGATCGAGCGGCACCGGGCCGCCTCCACCGTGATGGTCCCGACGCACCTGAGCCGGCTGCTGGCGCTACCCGCGGAGGTCCGCGAACGGTACGACGTCAGCAGCATGGCGCACCTGGTGCTCACCGGCGCGCCGTGCCCGCCGGAGGTGAAGCGGGCGGTCATCGACTGGTTCGGCCCGGTGGTGAGCGAGGCGTACGGCGGTTCGGAGTCCGGGACCGTGTGCATGATCAACTCCGCGGAGTGGCTGCGGAAGCCGGGCTCGGTGGGCCGTCCGCTGCCGCGCTTCGAGGCGGTCGTGGTCGGCGACGACGACCGGCCCCTGCCCGCGAACCGGACCGGGCGCCTCTACTTCCGCGACAGCACCGGCCAGGGGATCACCTACCTCGGCGACCCGGACAAGACCGCCGCCGCCCACCTCGAACCGAATCTGTTCTGCCTCGGGGACGTGGGACACGTGGACGACGACGGCTACGTCTACGTCACCGACCGCGCGGTCGACATGGTCATCTCCGGCGGGGTCAACGTCTACCCGGCCGAGTCGGAGCGCGTCCTCCACGGCCATCCCCAGGTAGCGGACGCCGCCGTCATCGGCGTCCCCGATCAGGACATGGGCGAGAGCCTCGTGGCCCTGGTCGTCCCCCATGCCGGCCAGAAGCTCGACGAGCCGGCGCTCGGCTCCTACTGTCGCGAGTCGCTCGCGTCGTACAAGTGCCCGAGCCGCTACGTCTTCGTCGACAGCGTCGGCCGGGACGCCATGGGCAAGGTCCAGAAGAAGCGCCTGCGCCAGACGTACCTCGCCTCCAGGGAAGGCGCACCCGATGCCGTCCCCCGGGCCTGAGGGTCGGATGCCCGAGCAGGGGGCCCCGCGCGAGGACGCCGGCGGCGCGACGATCCGCGTGCTGCCGTCCGGGGTCGAGTTCCGCGCCCGCAAAGGGCAGACGGTGCTGGACGCGGCGGACGAGCAGAACGTCATCTGGCCGACCATCTGCCACGCCAACGCCGAGTGCACCCGGTGCTTCTTCGAGATCGTCGAGGGCGGCGGGAACCTCTCCGCCATGGAAGCCCGCGAGGAGGAGGCCCTGGACGCGATCAGGTGGCGCGGCACTCCGCGGCCTCTGGAACGACTCGCCTGTTGTGCCCAGGTCAACGGCGACGTGGTGGTGCGCCGCCGCAGTGTTCGTAAACGCGAGGAGGAAGCGAACCGATGAGCCTCACCGACGACCTCAAGCAGATTCACGCCAACGCAGAGAAGCACAGGCTGGAGTACCCCCCGGAGGCGGAGTTCGGGGAGCTGCATCGGCCGGACCCGGAGCACTCCTACATCGACCCGAAGCGGTACACCTCCCCGGAGTTCCTCCAGCGCGAGTTCGACTCGCTGTGGTCCGACATCTGGCAGATGGCCTGCCGGGCGGAGCAGGTCGCCGAACCGGGCGACTACCACGAGTACACGATCGGCCGCCAGAGCTACCTGGTGGTGCACGGCCAGGACGGCAGGCTGCGCGCCTTCCACAACGTCTGCCCGCACCGCGGCAAGATCCTCAAGCCGTCCTGCGGGTCGGCGAAGGAACTCCGGTGCGGCTATCACGCCTGGGCATGGACCCTGGACGGCCGGCTCAAGGACATCCCGGACCGCTCGGTCTTCCCGGAGATCAAGGACGACGACTACGCGCTGCACGAGGTCGCCTGCGACCAGTGGGGCGGCTTCGTCTTCATCCACCCGGTCCCGGCCGAGGCGGGCAGCCTGCGCGACTTCCTCGAACCCCTCGCGGGTGAGGTGGACAAGTACCACCTCGACCGTTTCCGTGCCTCGATGCACGCCGAGATCGTCCTCGACTGCAACTGGAAGACGGCGCTGGAGGCCTTCCTGGAGGCCTACCACGTGAAGGGCACCCACCCGCAGATCATGACGTTCCTCGACGACGTCAACACCAAGTTCAGCGCCTACGGCAGGCACGCCATGATGATCGTGCCCTACGGCGTCCCCAGCATGCGCCTTGAGCACGTCGACCCGGCCGAGGTCTACGAGTCGTACTACTCCCGCTCCGCGTCCGGCTTCCGGCACAGCAAGCAGGGCAAGGGCGAGCAGGCGACCGGGATGCCCGCCCAGCACAGCGTGGAGCTGCCGCCGGAGCTGTTCGACGAGGACGGCGAGTGGAAGCTCGCCGAGCCGGTCCGCGAGTACCTGATCAAGACGAACCGGGCCAAGGAGTCGCAGTTCGGCCACGACTACTCCGAGCTCTCGGACGCCCAGATGGTGGACGACTACGACTACCACGTCTTCCCGAACCTGAAGTTCAACGCCCACGCGGGCGGAGCGCTGACGTTCCGCTCGCGCCCGCACCCGACGAACCCCGACCTGTGCGTCTTCGACGTCTACACCCTGGTGTGGGACAACGAGAACGAGGCGCCGCTCGACGTCGCACCGACCATCTCGGTGGACATCAAGGAGGTCAGCATGGGCCAGGTCCTCGACCAGGACTTCTCCAACCTCCCCGAGGTACAGCGCGGCCTGCACAACGCGGGCCTCAAGCACCTCACGGTCGGCGGTTCCGAGATGCGGGTCATCCACTTCCACAAGAACCTGATGGAGCAGCTCGAACAGCGTCGCGCTCACTGACCGCTGCGTCGACTTGCGGCGTGTTGTTGTTATGAGCGCGTCGAGAACAACAACACGCCGCAAGTCGACGAGGTAGCGACCCGGTCGGCCGTTCACGATCCAGGAGAGGTTTGCATGACGTCCATTGCCGAGCAGGCGCGTCCCGCCCGAGGAACGACCACCCGCGCGGTGGTGCTGACCCGCCGACCGGTGGGGCAGGTGGTCCGGGTGGAGGACTTCGAGATCGCCGACGTCGCCCTGCCCGCGCCGGCGGAGGGCGAGGTGCTCGTGGAGAACCACTACATGAGCGTCGACCCGTCCACGCGCGGGCGCCTTGAGGACTTCGAGAAGCACTACACGCGGAACTTCGCGCTCGGCGCGCCGCTCGACGGGATGGCCGTCGGACGCGTCGCGGCGAGCGCCTCGGCGGCCCTCCCCGAAGGCACCTGGGTGCGTCACCAGCTGGGTTGGCGCGAGCACGCGGTGGTCCGGGCCGACGAGGCCCGCCGGATCAGGGTGGACCGGGCCCCGGCGCCGTACTGGCTCGGTGCCCTCGGCCTCACCGGCCTCACCGCGTACGTCGGTCTCACCGAGGTGGCGCAGGTCGTCCCCGGCGACACGGTGTGGGTCTCCGGCGCCGCCGGCGGTGTGGGCAGCGTGGCCGGGCAGATGGCCCGCAACCTCGGCGCGGACCGCGTGGTCGGCACCGCCGGCGGCCCGGAGAAGGCCAGGGCCCTGGTGGACGCGTTCGGCTTCGACGCCGGCGTGGACTACCGCGAGCCGGACCTGGCCGAGCGGCTCCGCGAGGCCGCCCCGGACGGCTACTCGGTCTACTTCGACAACGTCGGCGGCGAGCAGCTGACGATCGCGCTGGACCTGCTCGACCCGTTCGGCAGGATCGCGTTGTGCGGGATGATCTCCAACTTCGGCGTCGACTTCTCCGCCCAGCACCAGGGCCCGGCCGTCGGGCAGCTGATCCAGGCGGTGCTCAAGCGGTTGACGCTGCGCGGATTCATCGCCCGCGACCACTTCGACCTGCAGGACAGGTTCGAGGACGACGTCATCGGGTGGATCGACGACGGGAAGATGGTCGTCGAGCAGACGGTCCGCGAGGGACTCGGCAGCGCCCCGGAGGCCCTGATCGGCGTGCTCACCGGCGCCAACCTCGGCAAGATGCTGGTGAAGCTGTGAGCGCGCCCGGATCCGCTCGCCCGGACGCGCCGGGGACGGCCACCTACGAGGTCCAGGACGGGGTGGCGACGCTCACCCTGCGCAACGCCCGCCGGAAGAACGCCATCACGCTCGCGATGGCCGGGCAGATCGCGGAGTTCTGCGCGATGGTCGCCGACGACACCGCGATCGGCGCGGTCGTGGTGCGCGGCGACGGCGGCTACTTCTGCAGCGGCGCGGACACCCGCGACCTGGCCGCGTCGTCGGCCGACGCGGCGAGCCCGGAGGCGGTGGCCCGCACGTCGGCCGTCTACGGCTCCTTCGTCGGCATCGGTTCGCTGCCCGTCCCGACGGTCTCCGTCGTGACCGGCGGAGCGGTGGGCGCCGGACTGAACCTGGCGCTGGCCACCGACCTGATGGTGGCCACCCCGGACGCGGTCCTCGACAGCGGCTTCCTGGCCCGCCGGATCCATCCCGGCGGCGGCCACCTCGGGCTGCTGGGGCGCGCGGTCGGCCGGCCCACGGCGGTGTCGATGGCGCTCTTCGGCCAGGCGATATCCGGTGGGCGCGCGGCGGAGCTGGGGTGGGGGCTCGCCGTCCCCGCCGACCGGATCGACGCGGAGGTCGCCGAGCTGGTCGCGATGCCCGCCCAGGACCCGGAGCTGACCCGCCGGGTCACCCGGAGCCTCAAGCTGGAGCTCGGGCCGCCCGCCGTCTCCTGGGACCAGGCCGTCGAGATCGAGCGCGGCGTCCAGATGTGGTCCCTGGGCAGGAAGGGCCGCGAGGGCTGGGCCACGAACCCGTCCAAGCCGCAGGTGCCGGGGCGGTGACCCGGCGGGGGCCTTTGCACGGGGCGCGCGTCCTCGACCTGAGCACCACCTTCTCCGGACCGTACTGCACCCGCCAGCTGGCGGATCTCGGCGCGGCGGTGCTCAAGGTCGAGGCGCCGGGAGGGGACGTGACCCGGAACCTCGGCACGATCGCGCGTCCCGGGATGAGCAGCGTCTACGCCTCGGCCAATCGGGACAAGGCCACGGTGCTGATCGACCTCAAGTCGGCCGGAGGCCGGCAGGAGATGCGGCGGCTCCTCGCCCGTGCGGACGTTCTGGTGCACAACATGCGGCCCGCCGCCGCCGAGCGGCTGGGCATCGGCCCGGACGCCGCCCTGGGAATCAACCCGCGCCTCGTCCACGTGGCGATCACGGGGTACGGCTCGGACGGCCCCGACGCCGGACGGCCGGCCTACGACGACACGATCCAGGCGGCTTCCGGGCTCTCCTGGCTGCAGAGCATGCACTCCGAGGACCCGGCCTACCTGGCCACGCCGCTGGCCGACAAGGTGGCGGGGATGTCCGCCGCCCAGGCCGTGCTGGCCGGACTGCTCCACCGGGAGCGGACCGGGGAGGGCCAGGCCGTGGAGGTCCCCATGTTCGAGACCCTGGCCGGTTTCGCCCTGATGGAGCAGTGGGGCGGCCGGGCATTCTCGCCGTCCCTGGGCGACACCGGCTACCGGCGGATGCGCTCGCCGTACCGGAGGCCCTACCGGACCCGGGACGGAGTCGTCTCCGTCGTCGTCTACCACGACGGGCACTGGCGCCGCTTCTTCGACCTGATCGGCGAGCCGGAGGTCCTGGAGGACGAACGCTTCGCCACCCCGGCGGCGCGCAACGAGCACATCGACGACCTCTACGCGCTGCTGGAGCGGCGCATGGCCGAACGCAGCACGTCGGAGTGGCTGAAGGCCCTCGACGACGCCGACATCCCGGCCGCCGCGGTCCGGTCACTGGACGACCTCTTCGACGACGAGCACCTGACCGCGGTCGACTTCTTCCAGGAGGTCGAGGACGCTCGGGGAGAGCGCTACGTCGCGACCCGAGCCCCGTGGCGCTTCAGCCGCACCCCGGTCGCCGACCCCCGGGACCGGCCGGGGCCGATGCTGCCCGACGAGGGCCGCGGAGCCGCCCTTGAGGCCTGGCTGGAAGGGAGTGAGGAGCGATGAGCCGAGCCACGTCCAGGCACCGCGTCATGCTCTCCGCGAGCGGCGCGCTGCCGCCCGAGTACGAGGAGCTGCGCGGCCGGGTACGCGGGTTCCTCGCCGACCAGGTGGCCAGGGGCCGCTTCACGCCGGCGCCCGACTCCTGGATGTCCGGCATCGACCCGGACTTCAGCCGGCTCCTCGCCGGGCAGGGCTGGCTGGGGATGACGATCCCGGTCGAGTACGGCGGCCACGGCCGCACGAGCCTGGAGCGGTACGTGGTCACCGAGGAGCTGCTGGCCAGCGGCGCGCCGGTGGCGGCGCACTGGATCGCGGACCGCCAGATGGCACCCGGAATCCTCCGCAACGGAACCGAGGAGCAGAAGCACAGGTATCTCCCCGGCATCACCCGGGGCGAGAAGCTGTTCTGCATCGGCATGAGCGAGGCGGACGCCGGGTCGGACCTGGCGGCGGTGCGCACCCGCGCGGTCCCGGTGGCCGAGGGCTGGCGGATCACCGGCTCCAAGCTGTGGACGAGCAACGCGCATGTGGCGACGACCGTCGTCCTGCTCGCCCGCTCCGACGAGGGGGAGCGACACCAGGGGCTGTCCCAGTTCGTGGTCGACCTGCCGCATCCGGACGTCCACATCCGGCCCATCACCACCATCGACGGCGGCCGGCACTTCAACGAGGTCGTCTTCGACGACGCCGTCGTGGGGCCGGACGCGCTGCTCGGCGAACGCGGGGCCGGCTGGCGCCAGGTCACCCAGGAGCTGGCCAACGAGCGGTCCGGCCCGGAGCGGATCCTCTCGACCCTGCCACTGCTGCTGCTCTGGGCCGCGGAGGTCACCGAGGACGACCACGAGGCCAAGGCCGAGCTGGGCCGTCTGGTCACCCGCCTGACCTCCCTGCGGATGCTCTCCTTGGGCGTCGCCCACGAGCTTTCGGCGGGACGGAACCCGGCGCTGGAGGCCGCGTTGGTGAAGGACCTCGGGACCGCGTTCGAGAGCGACGTGACCGAGACGATCCGCCGGCTGGGCAACCGGCCCGCACCGGACGGCGACCCGCTCGGGGTCATGCTGGCCCAGGCCCAGTGGCATTCCCCGGCCTTCACTCTGCGGGGCGGCAGCAGCGAGGTGCTGCGTTCGATCGTGGCGAAGGGACTGGTGGGACGGTGAGTCACCTGGACGAGCTGAGGAGCGCCGCCGACGGCGTCCTGGCCGATCACCTGCCCGACGACGCGGAGCCGCCGGCCGGTCTCGACCGCGCCGCGTGGGACTCACTGGCCGGCCACGGGTTCACCGGCCTGAACGCCGGCGTCGGGATCGGCGGGGGCGGCGGCACGCTCGCGGACGCCGCCGAGGTGGTGGAGGCCGCCGCGCTCGTCGCGGTACCGGCCGGGGAGGCGCTGTTCCTCGCGGTCCCGCTCCTCGACCTGGCGGGCATCAAGCTGCCGGACGGTGTGCTCACCGCGGCGGCCGTGGCCGGCGGGCGGATCGACGCGGAGGGCGTGCACGGTGAGATCCGCGACGTCCCCTGGCTGGCCTCCTCCGACACGGTGATCGTGCTCTCGGAGACGGGCGCGGACGCACAGGTCTCCGTACTGGCCGTCGAGGACTTCCGCGAGCACGTGGAGGTGGTCCGGGATTTGGCGGGGCAGGAGCGCGGCAACGCCGTCCTGACCGGGGTGGCTCCCGCGGTCTCGGCGCCGCTGCCGAGCGGCGCGTGGCGGAGGTGGTTCGACGAGCGGGGCGCGCTGGTGCGCGCCGTCCAGATCGCCGCGGGCATGCAGTCGCTGGTCGACCAGACCACCCGGCACGTCCAGGAGCGCGAGCAGTTCGGCCGGCCGCTGGCCGCCTTGCAGGCGGTCCAGCAGCGGCTCGCAGGCATCGCGAGCCACGCGGTGCTCACCCGGGTCGCCGCCCGCTCCGCGCTGGTGCGGGTCCAGGACGGAACGGGCGACGCGAGCCTGGCGGTCGCCACCGCCAAGGCGGAGGCGTCCCACCTCGTCGCACCGGTGTGCGCCGCGGCGCATCAGTTGCACGGCGCCATCGGGTTCACCCGGGAGCACCGGCTCGGCGCGATCACCAACCGGCTGTGGACCTGGCGCGACGACCATGGCGGCGAGCGCGTGTGGTGGACGCGGGCGGGCGCGGCGGCCCAGGCCGCGGGCACCGGCGCCTGGGCGCTCCTCGCGGGGGTGTAGGACGCGGCTCAGGCGGAGGTCGCCGCCGGGACGCCGGCGATGCTCAGCGCCGCGTTCCGGCCGGCGATGCGGCCGAAGGTCGCCGAGTTGCCGACGGAGTTGCCGCTGCCCACGTACACGTCTCCGAGGACGCCGCCGGTCACCTCACCGCAGGCGTAGGCGCCGGGAATGGGGCGGCCGAGGGTGTCCATGACCTCGCCGCGCCCGGTGACGGCGGGTCCGACACCGGTCCAGCACAGGGTGGCCAGGCGGACCTCGGCGGCGTAGAACGGGCCTTCGGTGATCGGACGGACGAACTGGGCGTCCTTGCCGAAGGCGTCGTGGTCGCCGTCGTTGTACGCCTCGACGGTGGCCTGCAACTGGTCGACGGGGAGGCCGGCCTTCACGGCGAGCTGGGCAACGGTGCCGGCGCTATGGATCCGGCCCGCCTCGACCTGCTCGGCGATCATCGCGGGGTTCCAGTTGGGGCTCTGGCGGTCCTCGCGCTCGGGCATGACCTGCTTGTAGGCCTTGGTGTTGCCCGCCGTGCTCCGGTCGACGGCCTGGTGGTCGAAGACGAACCAGGCGACACCGCCGTTCGAGTGCGTCGTCCGGTCGAGCACCCCGTAGGCGCTCGACTCGTCCACGAAGCGGCGGCCCTCCTTGTTGACCAGCACCATCCAGCCGGGGATGTAGCTCTCGAAGGTGCGCACGAAACCGGGGTGCAGCAGCCGCAGCCCCCGGTCGTGGCCGTCGATCCGCGCGCCGAGCTGCTCGGCGAAACCGAAGGCGTCGCCCTGGGCGGTCCCGGTGCCGATGTACCAGCCCCAGTCGCCGGTCGCCGTCCAGGACGGGTTGTGCTCGGCCAGCAGCTCCCGGTTCGCTCCGTAGCCGCCCGAGGCGATCACCACCGAAGCGGACCGTATCTCCTCGCCGCCCACGACGACGCCGACCGCGCGGCCGTCCTCGAACAGGATCCGCTCGACGCGGTGGTCGACGGCGATGTCCACACCCGCTTGGCGGACCTTGCGGGCCAAGCCGTTCACGATCTGCCCGCCCTGGCCGACCGCCGCCACGCAGCGCGGGGTGTTCTCCGCACCGCCGAAGATCAGATCGGGGTGGAACCGGACGCCGTGGCCGACCAGCCAGTCGATGGTGGGGCCGGACTCGTCGCAGAAGGCCTTGACCGCTGCGGGGTTCAGATTCCAGACGTTGGCGTTCATGTAGTCGCGGTAGAAGCTCTCCGCCGAGTCCTCGACACCGGCCTCGCGCTGCAGCCCGTACCCGGCGCCCATGATGATGCCGCCGGAGAGGCGGGACGCCCCGCCGATCTCGGTGTCGGCCTCGAAGACCACGACGGTCCGCGCCCCGTTCTCCGTCGCGGAGAGCGCCGCCGAGAGACCGGCGATGCCGGATCCGATGATGATCACGTCGATGGTGTCCATGCTCGCTCCTCTGCGTGGTCGGAAGTGCCGCTCACGGGCCCGGCCGACAGGCGGACGGCCCTGTGGCCGGTCGCGTCAGGAGGCGCGTTCGATCAGCTCGACGGCGTTCCCCTCCAGGTCGGTGAGGAAGGCGATGCGGGTCCCGGGTCCGACGTCGATGACGTTGCCTTTGCCGAGGGATCCTCCGCCCGCCGCCTCCGCGGCGGCGACGGCCTCGTCGAGGTCGTCCACCACCAGCGTGAACAAGGGCGTACCGACCTGCCCCACCACTGGCCTGCCGCTGCCGCCGGGGCGCGGGTTCCGGCCGGGGCCCAGGAACTTGAGCCGCTGGCCCGACGGCGTGCGGAGGCAGACGACCCGGCAGGGCACCCCGAGCCCCGCGTCGGCGAACGCCTCGTCGGTGATTTCGACGCTCCACTCCGGTTCGAGACCGAAGACGTTCTGGTAGAAGGCCGCCAGCGTCTCGGGCCGTGCCGCCACCATCGCCGTTTCCAAGCCGGTCATGAGTTCATCGGCCCCTTGTCGGTGCGCGGCTCCGCGGGCAGCCCGAGCACGCGCTCCCCGATGATGTTGCGCTGGATCTCGTCGGACCCGCCCGCGATGCGGAAGCCCGGTGCGCCCAGGACGTGCTCGCTCCACCCGTAGGCGCCCCACTCGCCGTGGTCGAAGGCGAGCCGCTCACCGAGAAGGTCCTGGCTGGTTTCGGAGAAGGCCCGGAGCTGGTCGACCCAGAAGACCTTGCGCAGCGAGCCCGCCGGACCCGGCGCGTCGCCCGCGGCATGCGCCTTGGCCACCCGGTCCCCGAGCAGCTCCAGCAGCCGGTGGGCGGTGTAGGCCCTGGCCACGCTCTGCCGTTTCACCGGGTCCTCCAGTCCGCCGGTGCGCTCCGCCAGCTCCCACAGGTAGCGCCAGGTGCCGCCGACCTTGCGCCGGCCGGAGTGCCCCCGCTCGAATCCGAGGGTGGTCAGCGCGACCCGCCAGCCGTCGCCGACGTCGCCGAGGCGGTCGGAGTCGGGGATCCGCACGTCGTTGAAGAAGACCTCGTTGAAGGACGTGCCGCCGGACATCTGCCGCAGCGGGCGGATGTCGACGCCGGGCGCGTCCATCGGCACGACGAACGCCGTCATGCCCCGGTGCTTGGGGACGGCCGGGTCGGTGCGCGCGATGAGCTCGCCGACGTGGGCGAACTGGGCGCCGGAGGTCCAGACCTTCTGCCCCGTGAGGATCCACGCATCACCCTCGCGCACGGCGCGGAGGCGGACGTTGGCCAGGTCGGACCCGGCCTCCGGCTCGGAGAAGAGCTGGCAGGCCAGCAGGTCGGCGCGCAGCATCGGCGCGAGCCATCGGGAACGCTGCTCGTCCGCGCCGAACCGGGCGATCGTGGGGGCGATCAGGCCGACCGTGACGCCGACCAGTTCCGGGGTCGGCGGCGCCTGGTACCGGGACTCCAGCATCGCGAACGTCCGCTCGTACTCACCGGGCAGTCCGGCACCGCCGTGCTCCTCCGGGAGCGAGAGGGCGCCGTAGCCCGCGTCGTACTTCTGCCGCTGCCAGGCGGCGCTCCGCTCGATCAGCTTCGCCTCGTCGGCGTGGGGAAGGTTGTGGAAGACGGGAGTCCCGTCGTCACCGATCCCCCACTCGAACCCCTCGTCCGACCGGGCGGGCAGGTGGCCCGCCAGCCAGCCGTTCGCGCCGGAGGCCCATTCCTCCAACGTCGACGCGTGGGACACTTTTGGCAAGGTGCCTCCTAGAGGATCTCCAACCTGGGCCGGTCCCAGACCGCGCCGTGGATACTACATAGTCAACAGCAACTACAGAAAGGTGGCAAGGCTCCCATGGCAGTTGTCCGACCAGCCCACAGGCCCTCGCGCCGCGAGGAACTGCTCGATGCCGCGCTCGACGAGCTGATGAGCGACGGACAGTACGACGTGGCCATCTCGCAGATCGCCAAGCGCGCCGGCATGACCTCGGCGGCCGTCTACTACCACTTCGACAGCCGCGAGGAACTGCTGGAGGCGCTGCGCGACCGCATCGAACGGTCGCTGCAGGACGTGGTCACCGCCCAGAAGGACGAGGCGGCCATCGAGGACTGGGTCGACGGGGTGATCAACCGTGCCGCCGACTGGATCCGCCGCTCACCGAAGGAGGCGCGTTTCCTCTTCGTTGCCAACCAGCTCTCCCGCGGGGCCGACGAGGAGCCCGAGGTCTCGCCCTGGGAGCCGGCGGTCCGGGTGATGGCCGGGGAGGTGTCGCGGCGGGACCCCGACCTGGGCCGGCTGGACGCGACGATGCGCGCGATGGCACTGCTGGCGCTCCTCGCGGAGCTGGCCGCCAAGGCGCTCGAAGGCTCGGACAAGCCCCCGGCGGCGTTCGGGACCGACGTGCACGCCGCCCACCTGGTGGGGCGCCGCATCCTGCTTTCTTGATATCCAGTCGATTACTTGCCACACCATGTAGTTACTAGTTAGCCTGCGCCCTGGTGGGCGATGTGACCGGGCCCACGCGAAGCGCTCACGCGAAGCGACCGAGGAGGCCAGTCCATGGCTGTGCGGCCGGGCAACCACATCGATGGCGCATGGGAGGTCGGCACCGGGTCCGGAGACGACATCGCGGTGCACGACTCCGCGGACGGGTCCCTCGTCGAGTCGTTCCGCCCGGCGGGCGCCGACCAGCTGGAACGGGCCGTGGCCGCGGCGCGACGCGCCCAGCCCGGATGGAATGCCGTTCCGGTACGGGAACGCGCCGCGCTCCTGCGCCGCCTGGCCGACCGGCTGGCGGCCCGGGAGGACGAGCTCGCCGCGGTGATGAGCAGGGAGGTCGGATCGCCCCTGGCGTTCTCCCGCACCGTCCAGGTCGGACTGCCCGTCGCGGTCCTGCGGACCACCGCGGACGCCGTCGAGGAGCTCGCCCTCGAAGAGCAGGTGGACAACGTCACCGTCGTACGGGAGCCCGTCGGTGTCGTCGGTGCGATCACCCCGTGGAACTATCCGATCTACCAGGTCGTGGCGAAGCTCGCGCCCGCGCTCGCCGCCGGGTGCGCGATCGTGGTCAAGCCCTCGCAGGTGGCCCCGCTGAGCTCGGTCCTCATGTTCGAGGAGATCGAGGCGGTGGGCCTGCCCGCCGGTGTGGCCGACCTGCTCACCGGAACCGGGCGCGGGATCGGCGAGGCCCTCGTCGCCCACCCGGACGTGGACATGATCAGCTTCACCGGCTCCACGGCGGCCGGCGCCCGGATCGCGGAGGCCGCGGCGCCGGGCGTCAAGCGGGTCGCCCTCGAACTCGGCGGCAAGTCCGCCGCCGTCCTGCTCGACGACGCCGACGTCGCACGCGGCGTCCGGGCCACGGTCGGCTCCTGCTTCCTCAACGGCGGACAGACCTGCTCCGCGCTGACCCGCCTCGTCGTCCCCCGCTCGATCCTGGCCGAGGTCGAGGCCGAGATCGAGGCCGCCGTCGCGGAGGTCGTCGTCGGCGACCCGTTCGCGGAGGGCACCGTGGTCGGCCCGATGGCGTCGGCCGAGCAGCGGTCCACGATCAACTCCTACATCGCGCTCGGCGTCGAGGAGGGCGCCCGGCTGCTGGCCGGCGGGGTCGGCGACGAGCCCGCCGACGGCGGCTACTACGTCAGGCCGACCGTGCTGACCGACGTGAAGTCCGGGATGCGGGTGGCCCAGGAGGAGATCTTCGGCCCGGTCCTCGTGGTCATCCCCGTGGACGGCACCGAGGAGGCGGTCGAGGTGGCCAACGACTCCGAGTACGGACTCAGCGGGGCGGTCTGGTCGGGCGACCGGGCACGGGCGGTGGACGTGGCGCGCCGCATCCGGACCGGTCAGGTCGCGGTCAACGGCGGCGCCTTCAGCGCCAGGGCGCCCTTCGGCGGCGTCAAGAAGTCCGGCAACGGCCGGGAACTCGGCAAATACGGCCTTGAGGAGTACTTCGAACTCAAGGCGATTCGTTTGTGAACGGAGAGGGCGGGATGGCCGAAGCGGCTGTTGAACAGCGTCCCGAGCAGGGCGCGGGACGGGTGCCGACACCTGAGAAGCGGATCGAGATCTTCCGGTTGATGTCCCGGATCCGGCACTTCGACCAGCGGTGGCACCGGCTCTTCCAGCAGGGGATGACCGGGCCGGGCCACGCCTCGATCGGAATGGAGGCGATAGCCGCGGCCTTCGGGGTGGCGCTCCGCGAAGACGACTACACCTTCGCCACCTACCGCGGACACGGCCACATCCTGGCGCGCGACGTGCCGATGCGCCCGATCATGGCCGAGCTGCTCGGCAAGGCGACCGGGCTCGCCGGCGGCAAGGGCGGCTCGATGCACCTGACCAGCGTCGAGCACGGAATGATGGGCTCGTACGCCGTGATCGGCGCCCACCTTCCCGTGGCGGCCGGTGCGGCGCTCTCCGCGCAGTACCGGGGCAGCGGGCAGGTCGCGGTCTGCTTCTTCGGTGACGGGACGACGAACATCGGCGCCTTCCACGAGGCGCTGAACCTTGCCGCGGTGTGGAAGCTGCCGGTGGTCTTCGTCTGCGAGAACAACCAGTACATGGAATACACCCCGATCCGGGACGTGACCGCGGTGCCCAACCCCGCGGCCGACCGGGCGGCGGCGTACGGGCTCCAGCGGATCCTGATCGACGGGAACGACCCCGACGAGGTCCACGCGCACGCCGGCCGGGCGATCGATCTGGCCAGGAGCGGGGGCGGCCCGTCGCTGATCGAGGCCGTCACCTACCGCCACCTCGGCCACGCCAGCGCCGACCCGGGCACCTACCGTCCCGAGGAGGAGATCGCGGAATGGCTCAAGCGGGACCCGATCCCGCTCCACCGCGGCCGCCTCGTCGCGGACGGCGTCCCGGAGGCCGTCCTGGACGAGATCGAGGCGGAGTCCGAACGGGACGCCGAGGACGCCGCGCAGTTCGCCGTCTCCTCCCCCGATCCCGACCCCGCAGAGTTGATGACGGCCGTGTGGGCCGACGGAGGTGCGTCGTGGCGGAACTGATCTATCGCAACGCCGTCGCGCGCGGCATCGCCCAGGAGATGGCGCGCGACGAGCGCGTCATGCTCATCGGCGAGGACCTGGCGGCGGCCGGTGGCGTCTTCAAGACCACCGTCGGCCTCCTTGAGGAGTTCGGCCCCGAGCGGGTGCGGGACACCCCGATCTCCGAGGACGCGATCATCGGCGCGGCCATGGGCGCCGCGATGACCGGCCTGCGGCCGATCGCCGAGATCATGTTCGCCGACTTCGTGTCCGTGTGCCAGGACATGATCGTCAACCAGATCGCCAAGACGCCGTACATGACCAACGGCCAGATCACCATGCCGCTCGTGGTGCGCTTCGGCAACGGCGGCGGCCTCCGCTTCGGCGCCCAGCACTCGCAGAGCGTCGAGAACTGGCTGATGCAGGTGCCCGGACTGAAGGTCGTGGCGCCGTCGACGCCGCGCGACGTGGTGGGCCTGATGGCGGCGGCGGTCCGCGACGACGACCCCGTCATGTTCATGGAGCACAAGGCGCTGCTGGCCACCAAGCAGGACGTCGAGGACGGCGAGATCGTCGAGGAGCTCGGCCGGGCCAAGGTGGTCCGCACCGGCGAGCGCGCCACCATCGTCGCCCTCGCCGCGATGGCGCCGAAGGCCATGGAGGCCGCGGCGGTCCTGGCCGAGCAGCACGGCATCGACTGCACGGTCATCGACCTGCGGTCGCTGGTGCCGCTCGACGTGACCACCGTCCTGGACAGCTTCAAGGAGACCGGGCGCCTGTTCACCGTCGAGGAGAACCCCCGCCTGCTGGGCTGGGGCGCCGAACTCGTCTCGATCGCCGTCGAGGAGGCGTTCGAATACCTCGACGGCGCGCCGGTCCGCATCACCACGCCGCACATCCCGCTGCCGCAGTCGCAGTCGCTCGAAGCGCTCGCGATCCCGTCGGTGGACCGGATCGTGGAGACCGTGTGCAAGCACGTCGTGGACTGACCGGACAGGAGGAACGGTGAGCGCGGAACAGGAACGCGAAGAGGAACTCGTGACCTACAGCGTGCGCGACGGTGTCGCCGTGCTGAAACTGAACAGGCCGCGCTACCGCAACGCGCAGAACGGGGCGCTCCTGTACGCGCTCGACGCCGCCTACCTGGCCGCCGCCCGGGACGATGACGTGCGGGTCATCGTCCTGGGGGGTGAGGGGGACCACTTCTCCGCCGGGCACGATCTCGGGACACCGGGACGGGACGTCGACACCACCTTCCCGCCGATGGCCGGCATGTGGTGGGACCACGTGGGCAAGCCGGGGGTCGAGTCCCGGTTCGCACGGGAGTCGGAGCTCTACCTCGGCCTCTGCAAGCGCTGGCGGGAGATCCCCAAGCCGACCATCGCGATGGTCCAGGGCGCCTGTGTCGCGGGGGGCCTGATGCTCGCCTGGGCGTGCGACATGATCGTCGCCGCCGACGACGCCTTCTTCGCGGACCCGGTGGTGATGATGGGCGTGCCGGGCGTCGAGTTCTTCGCCCACCCGTGGGTGATGGGACCGCGCTTCGCCAAGGAGTTCCTCTTCCTCGGCGAACGGGTCGACGCGCAGCGGGCCAGGGAGCTCGGGATGGTGAACCGCGTGGTGCCGCGGGCCGAACTGGAGGGGCGGACGCTCGACATCGCCGGCCGGATCGCCGGGCAGCCCCGGTTCGGGCTGGCGCTCGCCAAGAGGGCGGTCAACCAGTGCGAGGACCTGATGGGCTTCTCGACCGGCCTCGACTCCGTCTTCGGCCTGCACCACATCGGGCACGCGCACAGCGCGGAGACCGCCGGCAGCGCGGTCGGCGGCCGCGGCGTCGACGACGTGCGCGCCGCGCTCGCCGAGAAGGAGGAGAGCGGGGGGTGACCGCGGTCGAAGACGCTCATGAGGTGACCGAGATCGTCCACCGGGCCCTGCGGGGGCTGGACCGGCGGGACTGGGGCGCCTACCGGGCCGCCTTCGCGGACCGCGTCGACCTGGACTACGGCTCGTGGCGTCCCGACTCGGTCGGCTCGTGGACGGCCGACGACTGGGTCGCCCGGGTGAGCACCGGGTTCATCAACGACTGCGACGCCACGCAGCACACCGTCTCCAACGCCGTGGTGGCCCGGGACGGCGATCATCTGGTCGCGGAGCTTGAGGTGCGGGCGATGCACGTCCTGCACACCGGGGGTTCGCCGGACTGGTTCGAGCTCGGCGGCACCTACACGTGGCGGTTCATGCGGGCGCGCGACCGCTGGCTCGCCGACGGGCTGACCCTCGACATCCGATGGCGGCTGGGGAACCCCGACCTTCCCGCGCTCGCAGCCGCCCGGACGGCCGCCGGTTGACGCGAGCCCCCTCGCGGCCGGTCGTCGATCCGGCTCCCCCATGCTTCGGCCCCGGCAGGATTGCCGGGGCCGAGTCCATGCCAGGGGCGATCACGCCTGCCGGAGTGCGGTGACCAGGCGGTCGCGGTGTGTCTCCGGGCCGCCCAGCAGCGCCCGGGTGGATGTCGCGCGGCGCGCGTAGAGGTGCGCCGGGTGCTCCCAGGTGAACCCGACTCCGCCGTGCACCTGGACGTTCTCGTAGGCGATCCGGTCCAGGGCCTCCGAAGCGGTGGCCTGGGCGAGCGCCGCGGGCTCGGCCAGATCCGCGTCCGCCACGACCTGGCCGACGGCGTGGTAGGCGGCGGAACGGGCGCGTTCGACGTCGATGAGCATCTCCGCGCACCGGTGCTTGATGGCCTGGAACGATCCGATCGGGCGACCGAACTGGACCCGGGTGCGCGCGTAGTCGACCGCCATCTCCAGGGCGGCCTGACCGGCGCCGACCTGCTCCAGCGCCAGCGCGATCGCCGCGACCTCGCCGACCCGCCGCAGGTGCGGAGCCGCGTCGCCCGGACCCGGGACCCTGACCGCGGGCGCCGCTTCGAGCCGGACCCGCGCGGCCTCGCGGCGCAGGTCCACACCGGTCACGGGGACGGCGAGGTAGCCCGGGTCCGCGGTCTCCACGGCGTACACCCCCGCCTCGCCGCCGGCGTCGACGGCCGGGATGAGCACGACGTCCAGGCTCTGCCCGTGCAGCACCAGTCCAAGATCGCCCGTAACCGCGGGCGCCGCTCCGGAGCGGTCGACCCGCGGGGTGGGCGCGGTCATCCAGTCGGTTCCGCCCAGCGCGACGCCGACGGCCGCGCCCGGACGGAGTACCTGCCCGGCGGCCACCGGGTCCACCCCGCGCAATGCCTGCGAGGCCACGACCACGGGGAGAAGCGGCGCGTCGAGCAGGATCCGGCCCGCCTCCTCCAGCAGCACGGCCGCGAAGCCGAAGTCCAGCCCGAGGCCGCCCGCCTCCTCGGACAGGAAGGAACCGCCCAGGCCGAGTTCCTCGTCCGCCCTGCGCCACCAGCGCCGGATCGCGCCGGCCTCGGCCGGCTCGGCCAGGGGGTCGATCGCGGCCTTCTCGCCGAAGTACTTCCTGGCCAGGTCCCGGAACTCCAGGTGCTCCGGAGTCAAGTGAAACATCGGATGTTCCCGTCTGCTCGTTGACCGCCTCAGCGGATGGACTGCTCCGGAGGCACTTCGCCGACCCAGGCGACCGCGTTCCGGGTCAGGCGCCGGAAGTGCGGGTCCGTGAAGGTCGAGCCGTCGTCCCCTGGCTGGAGGTAGACGATCCGGCTGTTCCGCTCCCGGCGGACCCAGACGGCCGCGTCGCTCACCAGCGGCGACGCGGTCGCGCAGTGCCGCTCCTCGCCGGTGAGCACCATGTGCTCGCTGGAGAGGTAGGCGCCCGGGTCGCCGTACCCCGTCCGGCGGACCAGGACCTCGATGGAGTCCTCGAAGACCGGGCAGAGGTAGGGCTCGTCGCTGGGCAGCCGGAACGTCCCGGGCAGGCCGCGGGTGACCGGGTGGTCCGCGACGACGCGGAACTCTTCCGGCACGTGCTCGATGTAACCGGAGTCGGGATGGTCCTCGCCGCGCACCCTGCCGGCCCGGTAGAGGAAGCTGCCGCCCATGATCTCGGCGAACTCCGGCCACTCGGGCCAGCTCGCCAGCGCGTGGTGGACGAAGACGACACCGGTGCCGCCCTCCAGCAGCCTGCGCCACCCCTGCCTGACCGCCTCCGCGGGCGTCTCGGTGCGGATCGGGTTCCGCAGTCTCACCGCGATCCCGGGCATGTCGTAGCAGAGCAGCGCGTCGTAGGTCGCGGCCTCCCCGGAACCGATCAGCGCGTTGCCCTCCGGCTGCTCGACCCAGGTGACCTCGCAGCCGCCGAGCCGCCCGAGGTGGTCGAGGTGGCCGCCGAACGCCTCCGCGTCGTAGGAGTGGCCGCCGGTCAGGGCGAGGACCTTCGTGCTCATGCCGCGCCGCTCCTCTCGGCGACCCAGTCGAGGCCGCGCCGGACGAGCACCTGGAACCCCGGTTCCTCCCACGGGCCCCGGTCGACCGTCGGCCAGTGGTCCATCTCGGGCTGCATGTCGTAGTGCCCCCGGGCGTGGCCGAGTGTCAGGTAGTAGACGCACCCGGCGCCGTGGTCGTTGAGGTAGGCGACCGGACGCGGCTCGTCGCCGGTCCAGTCGGAGTCCGCGAAGCGCGGGGTCGTCCCGCTCCAGCGGGTCACCAGGAGGGGCCGGATGCCGGGGCGCAGCTCGCTGAGGTAGAGCTCGTCGGTCACCTCAAGCTCGCCCACGCCGGAGACCAGCGGGTGGTCCGGCTCCGTCGGCGTCACCGTGAACGGCGCGATCGGAGGGTGCGAGAGGAAGCGGCTGCCCAGGACGTCGACGAACGACTCGGGGAGCGGCAGGGCGCTGACCTGCTCGGCGCCCAGCTCCAGGGCGCTGTTGGTGGCGTGGAGCGCCAGCCACCGGTGCCCGTCGCGCACCCACTCGGACAGCGCCCGCGCCTGCTCCTCGGTCGGCCGGACGTCGCAGGTGTAGCTGACCAGGAAGTCCGCGAAGGGGAGCCGTTCCGCGATGCCGGTCCAGTCGGGGCAGACGTCCATGCGCACCGACTCGTCCTCGGCCAGGAGGTGCAGCAGGCGGAGCCGGACGAAGTCGAAGTCGTGGAACCTGCCGCCGCAGACGAGAAGCCCGCGCCGCGCTCGATGGCCCATCCGATCCCCGCTCCCCGGTGCCCGCCGTGTCCCTCGCGGAGCACGGCCTCTTACCGCGGAGCCATACTAGTAACAAGTGCTTGACTAAAGAAACACTCTGACACTACTTTCTCGGCAAGCCGAGGAGGGAGCCCAATGGCCGGTGTCGGTTTCTCAGTCCCGCAGCTTGGTCCGCACGTGGACCGCGAGGTCCTGCGGACGTTCGCGGAGCGCGCCGAGGTCAGGGGCTTCACCAGCCTCTGGGTGCAGGACCACCTGTTCTACCCCGTGGAGACCGCGGCCTCCTACGCGGGCCAGGCCGGACGGACCGTCCCGGAGCAGTACCGGACGCTGCTGTCCGCGACCGAGTCGCTGTCGGCGCTCGCCGCGTGGACCCGGACGATCACGATCGGGACCAGCATCCTCGTCGCCGGATACCACCGGCCCGTGGACATCGCGAAGCGCCTGGCCACCATCGACGTGCTCTCGGGCGGGCGCCTGGTCGCCGGCTTCGGGATCGGCTGGTCCCCCGAGGAGCACGACCAGATGGACGTCGACTTCCGCGCCCGGGGCCGGCGCGCGGACGAGCTGATCGAGGCGATCCGCGCCTGCTGGGGCGAGGATCCGGTGGAGTTCCACGGCGAGTTCTTCGACATCCCGCGGGCGCTCGTGTCTCCCAAGCCGGTCCAGAGGCCCCGCCCGAAGCTGCTGTCCGGCATGTTCTCCGAGGCGGGACGGCGCCGCACCGCGAAGCTGTTCGACATCTGGAACCCGACGTCCCCCCTCGACGTGGTCGTGCCGCAGCTCAAGGAGATCAACGCGTGGCGGGCGGAGGGCGAGGAGCCGGTCGAGCTCTACTGGCGCATCTTCATGGAGCCCCCGGGCGGTGCCACCGAGGCGCGCCCGCTGCTGGGCGTCGACGGCATCGCGTCGCAGGTCGCCAAGGCGGAGGAGGCGGGCGTCGCCGAGGTGATCCTGGACGCGAACTTCTGGGGCGAGATCGCCTCGCCCCAGGCGTGGATCGAGCTACCCGACCGGGTCGCGGACGCCCTGGGCATGTGAGAACCGCCGGGCACCGCGCCCGCTCCGGCGGCGTCCGGCACGTCCGCCCGTCAACAAGAGCAGTTATAAAGAAACAAGAGAACTGGGAATCGCCTCAGCGCCCCGCGGCCCCGTCGTCGGCCTTCTGGCGAAGGTCGGCCGTTCCTTCGGGCTCGCCGGCGAGGCGCTCCCCGACCCTGATGAGCGCGTCCACGATCAGATCCTTGCGCCGGTACCCGGCAATCTTGCTGCCCGCGGCCCAGGCCAGGGAGAGGTCCATGGCGAGCCGCACGTACGTGCGGGACACGAGCTCCTCCACCGCGAGGTCCAGCCGGGTCTGGCGCTCCGGCTTGCTCATCCGGCGGCGGCTCTGGTTCACGTGATGCGCCACGAACTCCTCCCGGACGGCCCGCGCCGGCTCCGGACCGGTCCGCGCCCAGTGGTAGAGCAGGCGCGTCTCGGCCGCGTGCTCACTCTGGTAGTCCCACACGGACTGGGCCGCCTCGCGGATGGACCGCGGCGCCCCGCCACCGGCCGCCGTGGTCGCCGAGATCCGGTCGCTGACCTCCTTCAGCGCGGCGGTGAGCAGGTCGTCCTTGGTCGGGAAGTGGTAGTAGATCGACGCCGGACTCATCCCCGACTCCTCGGCCACCGCCGCGACGGACGCCTTCAACCCCTGGTCGGCGAACACCCGGATCGCCGCCTCCACGACCTCCGCGCGGCGTGACGGCCGGTGGGCACCCCGGGGCGCCGTTCGTTCAGCTTCGGTCATCGTCGCATCCGTTTCTGCCGGTCTCACGTCTCGCAGCCTTCCCCTGGGGAAGAAGTCCGCCGAACCCCGGTGGTCTCAGCCCGGTACGGCACCGCTGTCCGGCAGAGCTCAGGTGCACTCGCGCGACACGACGGTCCTACCGCGGTGCGGGGCGGCAGGCGCCATCGACCCGTCTTCGCAAAGGCCCGGCTCGATGGTACCCAGGGAGTGAACCACGTCCTCACCGCCGACGAGGCCTTGGCCGCACGACGGCGGGGTTCACGGCGAACGTGCGGCGACCATCTCGTCCCGGACGTTCCGGCGGCCGCCGGTTTCCGAAGAGGTCACGGGCCGGTGGCCCGCTCCCGGGGCGCTCCGTCGAGGCCGGGGTCGAAGACGACCCGCGGCGCGTCGATCGTCCGGTCGTTCATCCCGGCCAGCGTCGCGGCGAGCCCGCCGAACCCGATCCGCATGCCGGCCATGCCGTCGGCGCGCAACCTGCCGTCGGCGGCGAACCGGATCGCGGCGGCGGTGTCGGCCCGGCCGTAGCCCATGGACGCGACCACCTCGATCTCGCGGGCCAGCCAGTCGCGCACGGAGACGGCGGCCGGCTCCAGCGGGTAGCCGAGCAGGGAGAGCCGGCCACCGCGCCGGAGCATCTCCGCCCCCGTCTGGACCAGCGGGGCGATCCCCGTGCACTCGATGACCAGGTCGGCTCCGAGCCCGCCGGAAAGCTCGGCGATGCGCTCGAAGGCCTGTTCCGGGGGCACGGACTCGTCCGCGCCGAGATCGGCCGCGAGGTCGCGCCTGGCGGCGGAAGGCTCGACGACGAGCACGCGGCCCGCGCCGGCGAGCCTCGCCCACTGGCCGGCGAACTGCCCGATGGCGCCGCCGCCCTGGACGACGACCAGGTCGTCCATCCGGAGCCGGGCTCGCCGGACGCCGCGGTAGGCCACCGCCGCGGGCTCCAGCAGCTCGCGCGCCGCCGCCGGCATGGACGCGGGCACCGGCATCACCCGGCTCGCGGTCACCGCGATGCGGTCGGAGAAGCCGCCCCACGGCGGCGCGGCCTCGTCCCGCCCGCGCGCCTGCCGCAGGGTGGTGGCGCACAGGTCGCCGAGGTTGCGCCGGCACGGGGGGCACGTTCCGCAGGAGGAACCGACGGTCACGGCGACGATCTGCCCGATGCCGAGGTCCTCGACGTCCGCGCCGGTCTCGGCGACCGTCCCGACCCACTCGTGGCCGAAGATCGAGGGAGGCAGCTCACGCCCGCCGGCCGCGAAGTGGTGGGCGTCCGTGGCGCAGACGCTGCACGACAGGACGTCGACGACGACGCCGCCGCGGTCGGGCACGGGAGCGGCGACCTCGTCGATCCGGATCTCGCCCTCCGCGCTGATGAACGCTGCTCGCACCGCGGCTCCTTCGCATCGACCCGGAAAATATAGGTCGAGTATCAAGTTATTGCCGGAGCAGGTCAAGCCGGCGCCGCGGCCTGACCTGACTTATCCGTGAAGAGCAGCATGTTGGGCGTCTTCACTTCTTACTGACTCTAACCTAAAGTAACTTGGAGTTTGATCGACAACGAGCAGGAGGGAACCAGATGGACCTGGGACTGGACGGGCGCAGGGCCCTCATCACGGGCGGCAGCCGGGGGATCGGGCTCGCGATCGCGAAGGCGCTCGTCGCCGAGGGCGCGGAGGTCTCCATCTGCGGCCGTGACCCGGAGACCCTCGGCCTGGCCGCGAAGTCGCTCGGCGATGTCCACACCCAGCAGGTGGACATGGCGGACTCCGCGTCCATCGACACCTGGGTCGGCGACGCCGCCGAGGCGCTCGGCGGCATCGACATCGTGATCAGCAACGTGAGCGGTCTCGGCGGCGCGGGTCTCGACGCCTGGCGCCGCAACTTCGAGGTCGATGTGATCGGCTACGTGCACCTCGTCCAGGCCGCCCTGCCCCGGTTGGAGGCGTCCGACGCGGCGGCGATCGTGGCCATCGGCACGACCGCCGCGGTGGAGACCTTCGGGGGGAACCCGGCGGGACCGTACGGCGCACTCAAGGCGGCCACGATCCACCACACCTCCGGCCTGGCCCAGACCCTGGCCCCCAAGGGCATCCGGGCCAACACGGTCTCCCCCGGCCCCGTCTACTTCGAGGGCGGCAGCTGGGAAACGATCAAGGACCAGAAGCCCGAGTTCTACGAGTCCATCCTGGGTCAGATCCCGCGCGGCTCGATGGGCTCCGCCGAGGAGATCGCCAGCGTCGTCGCCTTTCTCGCCAGCCCCGCCGCAAGCCTGGTCACCGGAGTCAACGTCGTGGCCGACGGCGGCCTGACGAAGAAGGTCAAGTTCTGACCCACCCGGACGAAGGCTCGGTCCCGGGAGCGCAGCAGGCCGATGTTCGTGAGGGCTCCGTCACAGAGCGGGAGGAGACGTCGAAGGTCTGTTAAAGTCCGTCTGCTGTCCTCCCGCCTCCCGGAGCTGACCCGTGTCCAAGAACATCGCGACCTTGCTGGCTCTCGGCGGCCTTCTTCTCGGCGTCGCCGCCTGCGACGGCGATGACGGGAGCGGAGCGCAGAGCCCGCCGTCCGCGGCGGGCGCCCCCACGTCCGGTACCACCGCGCCGGCGGCCCCTTCGGCCACCCCGTCCACCAGCGCCCCGGCGACC
>NZ_SMKH01000560.1 GCF_004348515.1 Actinomadura sp. KC345
CACCCCGGAACCCGACTAACCGTTTGCACGCGGCCCCGCCCCGTCCTCTACACTTGTCCAAGTCACGTGGCAGCCACCAAGGCCACAATCCAGGCCCCCTTCGTCTAGCGGCCTAGGACGCCGCCCTTTCAAGGCGGTAGCGCCGGTTCGAATCCGGTAGGGGGTACGTCACGAATGGGGGCGAACCATCTGGTTTCGCCCGGTCTGCGTCTGTCTTGGCCTGGTGGTCGAGGGTGGCGCGCTCGTCGGCCAGCGGCAGGATGGCCCCGCCGTGGGCGCGGCGGTTCGGGCTGATGGTGTGGTTGGCGGCCAGCCCGTCCATGAGCTGTCTTCTCGGATCCAGTAGCTCTTGGGGTGTCCCTCGGGCACGCAGCCCTCGGGCGGCTCGCAGATGTAGTAGACGGTGTTGTGCTTGACCTTGCCTCGCATCCGGCGTCCGCACTGGTCACAGATGATGTGGGACCGCAGGCAGTAGGAGCGTCGGGTGTGGGGATGGGCGGTCCGGCTGGGTCCGCTTTGTGCAAGCGCGGCAACGCAGCCCATCGCTGGACGGGAACGTTCACCAATGGTCGTGATGGATGGCGGCGTGGAGGGGGCGACGGTGACGCCAGCCATGTCGTTCGAGGTCCGGTGTGGTCTGCAGGTGGGTGACCGGCCCCAGACAGAGCCACGCGACCGGGCGGACGCGCTCTGGGATGCCCAGCAACCGGCGCAGGAACGGCTCCCGGTAGAACGACACCCAGCCGACACCGAGGTTCTCGGCGGTGGCGGCCAGCCAGAGGTTCTGAACGGCCAGGCAGACCGAGTACAGGCCGGCGTCGGCGATGGCGTGCCGTCCGAGCACCGCCGGGCCGGCGCGTCCGGGGTCATAGGTGACCACGATCGACAATGCGGCCTCCAGTACCCCTTCGATCTTTATTCGCTGAAACACCTGTGAGGCGGCTGGGCCGAGGGTCGCCGCGAAGACGGCTCGTTCGCGTTGGACATGTCGGTGAAAGACCCGGCGAACGGCCGGGTCGCGCACGATGACGAAATCCCATGGCTGGGACAGGCCCACGCTGGGCGCGGCGTGCGCGGCCTCCAGAACACGGTTGAGGACCTCGTCCGGGATCGGCACGTCGGTGAACTCGGCGCGTACGTCACGGCGGCGGCGGATGACGTCGTACAAGTCGGCGCTCATGGGCAGGCTCCGCTGCATCGGGCCGCCTCGACGGCGGCCGGTGGAGCGAGGCCGGTCTTCGGACTCCCGGATCGACGCCTCACCGTCCGCCTTCCCGGCCAGTGACCAGTGACTGCGCGTGCGCGCGTGGACGGCGGCTCCCCGGTTACCGCGGCGGGCCCGTGCCGGAATCACACCGGCTTCCCGATTCTCCCCAAGAGGGGCACCTCGCGTCAGGTCGTGCCGCATCGACTGTACCAAGCCGTTGATCGCCGACTCGCCCCTTGGTCGAGGGGGTCGGCGCAGACGCGCGCCGAAACCCGCGCCGCCGTCCGCGCCACCCGCCGCATCGTGCACGCACCCCCAGGCGCGGCGGCCCCGCCACCGCCGCCGACGCCCGCGAGCGCCTCGCAGAGCTGCGCACCGAACAGGCC
>NZ_SMKH01000561.1 GCF_004348515.1 Actinomadura sp. KC345
GTGCGGCGGGCCGCTGCGCGCACGGATACCGGGACGTGACTCCGCCGATGCCGGACGGGCCGCGCGGTGCGACTACTATTCGCCGGATGAGCTGGCAGGCGGCCGGGGCGGGGCCCGGCGGAACCGGAGGCGGGCCGAGCGGGGACCTGTTCGCATCGGTCGAGGGCAACGTGCGCGAGCTGGTGGCCTCGCCCTGGTGGCAGACCGCCCAGCCCGCCGACCGCGCCGGCCAGATCGCCGCGCGGATGCTGTGGGGCGCCGGGGAGTGGTGGCTCTACGGGGCGTGGGGCCGCTGGTACCGGTGCGGCCTGGACGGCACCTGGCACCCCTGCCCGCCGCCGGCGGCGTTCGAGGACCGCCGTGTCGCGGTGCCGGCACCGCCCGGCGCCGGGGCCCCGCCCGTCCCGCCGCAGCTGTTCCCCACCGGCCCGGACCTGTCGGCGGGACGCGTCGCGCCGCTGGGGTTCCTCGGGCCCGTGCCCGACACCGCGGTCGTGGCGGGCATCTCCCAGGCGCTGACGACCGCGCTGGCGGTGAACCCCCAGCAGTTCGCCCAGCACGACCCGATGTTCCAACCCGGGACGCCCAGCACCGTCGCCGCCGCGTGGGGCGCGCTGCTGTGGTGCGCCGGGTCCCCGGTGGTGCTGACCGAGCACCCGCTGATCGAGTCGTTCATCCCGTTCCTGACGACGTCGGCCGAGCGGCTGCACTGGATGATGCCGCCCGACTTCGCCACCCTGGCCGGCTACTACATCCACCGGCTCGGCGCCGGAGACGGCGGCGGCGCCGCGCACATCGCCCGCGTCATGTACGAGGTCGCCACCGGCCTGCAGGGCGACCCCCGGTTCCGTCCCGGCGCGGACGCGCTCGCGGCGGTGACGGCGGCGGCGCTGCGGATGGTCAACCAGGACATGGCCACCGTCCGGTACGGACCCGACGCGATCCTGCAGGAGTGGCGGCGCCGCTGCCCCGCCGAGTTCGCCATCCCGATGGTCCGCGACACCGCGCCCGGCGAGTACCTGCGGCTCGCCCTGTACGACCTGCAGCAGATCGTCGCCGGGCTGACGGGCCCGCGCCCGGCCGCGCAGGGCCGCGCCCACGACGAGGTGCGCCGCGCCGGGGTCGCGGTGCTGGCCGCCGACCTGCAGGCCGCGCCGGGCGCGCTGCCGGCGCTGCAGCGGTGGCTCGACCCCGACAGCGCCCGCACCCTGCAGGCGGCGCTGGGCGACCCGGCGAGCCCGCTGCGGTCGCTGTGGCCGCGCGACGGGCGGCTCCCGGACGCGCTGCGCACCGACGACGCCGACGCGCTGGCCGCGCTGCTGTCCACCACGTACACGCTCGGGCTGACGTGGTGCCGGCTGGCGCAGGTGTCGCCGCCGGCGTCGGGGTTCGCGGTGCCGCAGGCGGTAGCGGCGGAGCTGACGTCCCCGGCGATGCACTCCCCGCCGTCCACCGACGAGCTGTCGGCGTGGGACATCATCAAGGCCGCCCGCGCCCACATGGCCGCCGAGCGCGCCGGCGACCAGCCGGTCGCGCCGGTGCCCGAGCCGGCGCAGGACCCTCCGGGCCCGCCGCCGGCGGTGGCGCCCGCC
>NZ_SMKH01000562.1 GCF_004348515.1 Actinomadura sp. KC345
GTCATGTCTCCTCCGTGCCCCGGGTGGTCTGTGTGGTCCCGGGGGTGTCCGGGTGCGGTACCCGCTCACGGGCGTCCCATACGCCCGTTTCCTCCCCTGGGGTGGCTCCGGTCGGACGTCCCGGCGGGCCGCCGGGGGCGTCCACGGCGCGGCCCGCCAGGCCGCCGGACCCGGTCTGGCGGGCCAGCATGTCCACCACCGCGCGGGGGCCGCCCCGCGCGGCGGCGCGGCGCTGCCGGTCCGCGCCCGTCCCGTCCCGGCGGACGCCCGCCACCAGCGTGCACACCGCGTCCAGGTCGCCGGCGTCGGCCAGCGCCGGACCGATGCGGGCCAGCAGGCCCTCGGCCGCCCGCCACGCCGGCACCGCACGCCCCGTGGACGGGTCCAGCGCAGGGCCGTCCATCCCGTGCCGCGCCGCGCTCCACAGCGCCGCCGCGCAGACCTGCCCGTCCACCGGCGGGGCCGCGCGCCCGGCCGACAGGTCCCGCAGCGCCGCCCCGACCAGGCCCCGCACCAGCGCCGCGTGCAGGACCGCGTCGTCGTCGGTGGCCGCCGCGTCCGCGGCGCGGACCTCCACCGTCGGCCACCGCGGCGACGGCCGCGCCAGCCAGAAGCTCATCGCCTCGTCCACGAGCACGCCCGCCTCGACCAGCGCCGCGACGCGCCCGTCGTACTCGGCCGCCGACGCCGAGAACGGCGGTATCCCCGCGCCGGGGAACCGCGCCATCTCCACGATCCGGCGGCACGCGTAGCGGCCGGCGCGGCCGCGGTCGAACGCGGAGTTCGCCGACAGCGCCACCAGGGTGGGCAGCCACGGCCTCAGGTGGTTCACCACGGCGACCGCCGTCTCCCGGTCGGGGACGCCGACGTGGACGTGGCAGCCGCACGCCTGGTAGTCCTCCACCACGTCCCCGTAGGCGGCCGTGATCGCGGCGAAGCGGTCGCCGCGCTGCGTAGGCGGGGGCGGCCCGTCCAGGACCGGTGTTCCCGCCGGCACCAGCCGCGCCCCTGCCGCCCGCGCGGCGCCGGCGAGCACCGCCCGCCCGTCCCGCAGCTGCGTCCGCAGGCCGGCGAGATCGCGGCACACGCCGGTCGCCGCCTCCACCTGCGAGGTCAGCAGCTCGGGGTGGAAGGCGCCGCCCGAGGCCGGCCACGGGTGCGTCCCCGCCCGCGCCAGGACCTCCTCCGCGAGCGGGACGCACGTCCCCGACCACGCGTCGACCAGGAGGAACTCCTCCTCCACCCCGAGGGTCTCCCCCGGCGGGGTGTCGCCCGCGCCGTCCCGTCCCGCGGCGGTCCCGGCTTCGTGCACGCTCATGCGCATCCCCCTGGCCCCGTGAACCCTGCCCCGTGTGAACCCGTGCTCGTGAATTTGTGCCCGTGTCCGGGGACTTGTCACGTCCGAGGCCGGTCATACCGGTGGATGCCCGTACAGAACGCCCCCTCCCGTTCCCGTCGGAGATCGTTCGCCTGGGCGGGTACCGGGTGACCGGATCGGTCAGCCCTGCAGGGCCACGTACGGCGCCAGTGCCAGCAGCGTCACCACCAGCGCGGCCTTCAGCGTCCGCGCCGGGACGGCGCGGGCGATGAC
>NZ_SMKH01000563.1 GCF_004348515.1 Actinomadura sp. KC345
GGGGGTGTGTGGGGGCCGGAGGACGGTCGCCGAGCGGAGCTCGTCGATGAGTCGATGAATGGCAGTACGGGGCCGCCCCGGCCCTGGGGTCAACGGATTTGAGGCTCTCTTAAGGTTTCCTTCGGGAAGTCAGCGCTGGACGGCCTGCTTGACCTTGCCGGCCTGGACCGCCGTCCCCGCCTTCACGGTCTGGCCCGCCTTCATGGCCTTCGCCGCCTGCGTGGCGGTCCCGGCCCTGACCGCCTGCCCGGTACGCGCGGCCCGGCTCGGCGGAGCCGCCTTGCCGATCTTGAACGCGCCGCCCGCCCGGGAGCTCTTCAGCGCGCCGCCCGCCTTCCCGGCCTTGCGCACGCCGGCCTTGCCGGCCTTCAGCGCGCCGCCCGCCTTTCCCGCCTTGAACGCGGCGCCCGGCTTCGCCGACCTGGCGGCCCTGGTCGCCTTGGCCGACTGCTTGGCGGCCTTGCGCCCGCCCTCGGCGCGGGCGATGCGCACCTGCCGGGCCGCTTCGCGGCGGGCGTCGCGGAGCGCGACCGCGGCCTCGCGGCGCATCGCCTTGGCCTCGGCGCCGCTCTTGATCTGCGTCTCCCGCGCCGCGCGGCGCAGCTCCGCCATGCGCGGCGGGCGCCGCGGCTCGGCGGCCACCATCAGCAGCGCGCCGAACATGCCGGCGTTCTTCAGCAGGTGGGAGCGCTCGCTGGCGCGGCGCTCGGGGTCGTCCTCGCTCCAGAACCGGTGCTCGGTCGCCAGCGCCGGGACCAGCTGGGCGGCGAGCAGCAGCGTGGTCAGCCGCCGGAACCTGCCGGTCAGCAGCAGGGCGCCGGTACCGAGGCTCAGCGCGCCCTCCATGCGGACGAGTGTCTCGGGGTCCTTGGGCAGCCATTCGATCCGGTCGGCCACCGGCTTGATCGCGGGGCCGACCCGCTCGGCGCGCTCGCGCGGGTCGCGGATGGCTTCCAGGCCGGTCATGATGTACGGCGCCGCCACGAACGGGCGGGCCAGGGTCGTGAAGGGTCGCATGACCGGCTACATGCCCATCACGCCACGGCTCAAGCACGGCAGGATGGGACCCATGTGCGGACGCTATGCCACCACCCGGGCGCGGCAGGAGCTGCTGGACGAGTTCCAGGTGCAGCTCGACGCCGTCGACGGGGACATCCAGCCCGACTACAACGTCGCCCCGACGAAGCAGGTTCCGGTCGTCCTCAACCGGCGCCCCAAGGACGCCCCCGAGGAGGAGGCGGCCGTCCGGCAGCTGCGGACGGTCCGCTGGGGGCTCGTCCCGTCGTGGGCCAAGGACCTCTCCATCGGCTCCCGCATGATCAACGCGCGGTTCGAGACCGTGCACGAGAAGCCGTCGTACCGCCGCGCGTTCGCCCGGCGCCGCTGCCTGCTGCCCGCCGACGGCTACTTCGAGTGGTACGTGCTCCAGGACCAGGGCGGCTCGCCGGACCCGGCCGAGGGCGAGAAGAAGGCCAAGAAGAAGCCGCAGAAGCAGCCCTACTTCATCCGCCCGAACGACGGCGCCGTCATGGCGATGGCCGGGCTCTACGAGTTGTGGAAGTCGCCCAAAGGCGGTTCCGGGG
>NZ_SMKH01000564.1 GCF_004348515.1 Actinomadura sp. KC345
CAGCCCCCACCCACACGAACGCCCACTCGGACGCCGCCGCGCTCTCCCGGACGGTGGAGGCCGCCGTCGCCGCCGAGCGGGCCGGGTTCGATGACGTCTGGCTGGCCGAGCACCACTTCATGTCGTACGGGGTCGTCCCGTCGGCGACCGTCCTCGCCGGGCACATCCTGGCCGTCACCACGCGGATCCACGTCGGGACGGCGGTCAGCGTGCTCTCCAGCCAGCATCCGGTGGCGCTCGCGGAGCAGGCGGCGATGCTGTCGCTGCTGTCCGGCGGCCGTTTCCGCCTGGGGGTCGGACGCGGCGGCCCGTGGCGCGACCTTGAGGTGTTCGGCACCGGACTCCCCCGCTACGAGCACGGCTTCCCCGAATCCCTGGACCTCCTGCTCGCCTGGCTGCACTCCGACCGGGTCTCCTGGTCAGGGGAGCATTTCCAGTTCCGCGAAGTACCCGTCGTCCCGCGCGCGCTTGCCCCGCCCCCGGTGACGGTCGCGTGCACCTCCGCCGCCACCGAGGCACTCGCCGCCGAGCGCGGCCTGCCGATGCTGCTGGGGATGCACGTCGGGCCGGACGAGAAGGCCGCCGCCGTCACCCGCCACGGTCTCCCGGACGCGCCGCACATCTCAACCCATGTCGCCCAGGTCGCCGGCACGCGCGAGCAGGCCGTGAAGTTGCTCATGGACGAGATGCCGCGCTGGCTCGGCCCCGGGCTGGACGGCTACGTCGCCGTGGACGACCGCCCCCGGCCGCCCCGCGACCCCGTCGGCTACACGCGGCGCATGTGCGAGCTGCATCCCGTCGGTTCACCGGACGACTGCGTCGAATCCCTGGTGGCCACGGTGCGGAGGACGGGGATCAGGCATCTGATCCTCATGGTGGAGGCGGCAGGCTCCCGCGCGGCCACCCTGGACAACATCGCCCGCCTGGGCGAGGAGGTCCTCCCCAAGGTCCGCGCCGCCCTCGCATGAACATGCGTTCACTTGCGGCGTGTCGCTGTCATCCGGCCTGCGAGAACAACAACACGCCGCAAGTGAACGAGGGGTCAGCAGTCGCGGAGTTCGGGGGACTGGTTGAGGATCTGTTCGCGGGCCGTCACGAACGTCCGGTAGGCGTCGGATCCCGCGGCCGGGAAGACCGCGACGCGGTGGCAGTTCTGGAAGGCGAGCCTGATGCCGAAGTGGCGCTCCAGCGTGCCGCGCATGGCGTCGCTCGCGAGGACGCGGAGCAGCTGGCCGCGGGCCTGCTCGTCCGGTGGCGGGGTGAGGTTGTCGGCGAAGTCGCCGCCGTCCACCTGGAGCCGCGCCACCAGCCCGCTGATCATGTCCCACGCGTAAGGGAGGGACGTTCTGATGCACTCGACGAACGCGGCGTCGCCGACCTCGCCCTGTTGCGCCGTCTCCAGGAGTTCCGGGGTCACGTCAAGAGACATGCGGGGGTCCTTTCGCCAGACGGAGGATGACTCCCGCTGAGAAACGCTAATCACGGCTCCCGGAGAATTCCAGGGGTTGACAAAGATATTCATTCCTACCGACAGCCCCCCGCAAGTCAACGGGGTCAGCGGGCGGGGGC
>NZ_SMKH01000565.1 GCF_004348515.1 Actinomadura sp. KC345
GTTCGCGCTGCACCTCATCCAGAGCCGCGACGCCGACCTGGTCGGCAAGCCCTTCTTCGCCCGCTACGACCCCGACGCGGTCTGGCTCGACGACCTGAAACCGGCCTTCGCCGACCGCTTCCCCTGGCAGTGACCACAGCCCCCTGGTCCTGCCCATTCCAGTGGCGGCGTTGAGTCACCGGGCACTCCTCGAAGCCGTGCTACAGATTCGGGAGATAACCGACAAATCACTCGCCGGGCGTCTGCCTTTCAGGCCGGCGCTCGTTTCGCCGCGGAGCCATCGAAGGATGGTCCGTCGCGGCATGGCCACCCACTTCTGTAGGGTGCGAATACCCCCTTCGCCGCTAGTGCGCCGTCCCCGCCATCCGTTGGACTGGTGCTCGCACGTGGGCCAGACGACCAAGCCCCCGGGGCGATCGAACGCGTTCGCTGCCGGTACCGGTCACAGAGCGTCGATGAAGCCACGCTCCGCCCAGGCGGGTCGCCCGGACCAGTGCGGACCAAGGGTGCTGACCGACTTCTCCCCGGGAAGGGAATCCGGAGAACAGGTCATTGTGCGGTTCATGGAGGAGTGCGGACCTGGTGTCGGGTCACTTCCATAGGGTGCGGAAATGTCAAGTATTCTAGTGTATCTTCCACCGAACAGGAAACATGACGCGCTACGGAGAAAACTCGCACCCGGTGAAAGCCTGACCTTCGGGCGTGGCGCTCCGGGAGTTCCGGTCGACCTGCGCCTGAACAATCCCGCGGTGCCGCGCCTCGCGGGGGAGATCCTCGCCGTCGACGACTACTGGAAGTTGAGCAACTTCAGCGATAGCCGCGCCGTCGTGGTCGAGAACCCGGAGGGCAGCGGGGAGTATGTGAGAGTGACGCCACGTCGCGCCTCATGCCCGATCCCCTTCGAATTCTCGCGCGTGGTGTTCGGAATCGAGGGGCTCGACACCTCGTTCCAGGTTTACGCGCCACAACACATCTATGTGCAACCCGCCGATCTGGAATGGTGTGAAATGAACGGCTCCGCGACCATATCGGCCTTTTCTCTCGATCAGGATGCGATCTATTTTCTCGTCCTGGTGGCCCTCTGCGAACCGCGTCTCCGCGGCGAGTCCCTCACGGCCGTACCTCCCTCGCGCCAGGTCATGGAACGCCTGAACGAACTGCCCGGACGCAGACTCTCGGTGCGCGCGGTCAACTTCCACATCGACTACCTTGCGGAGCAGAAAATGCGGGTCAAGCAACCCTTTGAGCAAGAAAGGCAGGACGGCAAACGCATGGCGGTGGTGGATACGGCCCTGCGCTTCGGCCTGGTACGGGAGGAACACCTGTCTCTGCTGCCCGCTCGCCGTCGCGCCCGTCCCCCCGGCGCCTGACGGCCCCCGGCGGCCGGTACGGGCTCAGAGCATCGGTGCTCGACACCAGCCGCGCACGGTCGAGTGCGTGACCGCGATTCCGTTCGAATGGAGTGCGATGCAGCCGCTACGCCCGGACGACCCGGTGCGCGTCGCCGAGTATCGGCTGGTCGCGCGGCTGGGGGCGGGGAGTACGGGG
>NZ_SMKH01000566.1 GCF_004348515.1 Actinomadura sp. KC345
CAAAGCCGTGTAGTTAGGCGATGGGTGTGGTGGTCAAGGGTCGGTGGGTGCGCAGATCTCGATGCTGATGGTGGCTTTGTAGCTGGGGCCGCGGATGCGGGCGCCTTTGGCGACGAACTTGGAGATCGCGCGTTTGACGACGCGGGGGTTGACGCGTAGGCGCCGGTCGGGCAGGAGGTCGGCCAGGACGTGACGGCCGATGGTGCCGACCAGGTCGATGGCGGTGTCGGCGATGACGCCTGCGGCCAGGATGAGCTGGTCGCGGGCGGCCGCCAGGGCGACGGTGAAGCTGCCCCGGTCGGGGTCGATGTCGGGCTGGCCGATGGTGGCGTCGGTGATGGCGATGCGCAACGCCTGGTAGGTGACCAGCAGGGCGTAGATCTCCTGGTCGATTCCTTGCGGGGTGCGGGCGCGCAGCACCCGGCCGCCCAGAATCGTCGATTTGATCTCCAGGTAGGCGGTCTCGATCTCCCACCGGTCGTGATACAGCCTGATCAGCTGGGACGCCGGGCAGGCAGGGTCGGTGATGGTGGTCACCAGCCGGTACACGCCGGTCCGGCGTCCGGCGCTGGTGGCGATCGTGATCTCGCAGGCCACGACTCGGACTTCCAGCTCGCCCAGCCGCGACAGGTATGAGCCGTCGCTGTAGCGGGCGCATACCGGCAGGCGGCGCCCGTTCTTCACCCTCACCAGCACCTCAGCGCCGGTGCCGGCCATCGCGTTGATCAGTTTGTGGGAGGCGAAGTTGCGGTCGGCCAGCACGATCATCCCGGCACGCAGGCTGCGCAGCAGCCCGGTCGCATAGGTGGTCTCGCCGCTGCCGGTGGGGCCGAACACCGCGTCCAGGACGGTGCGGGTGCCGCAGCCGACCAGCACCAGCAGCCGCACCAGCGGATACCCGGTCCCGCCGTGATAGCCGCCGCCCTTGCGGAACACCTCCAGGTTGGCCGGGGTGTCGGGGCAGGCCATGGTGGTGCCGTCGATCGCAGTGACCAGCAGGCCCCGCCAGTACACGCCACGGGTCGCGATCCCGGCGGCCGAGCCCGCCAGCAACTCCAGCAGGGCACGCAACGGCGCGACTCCCACCCGGCGGCGGGCTTGGGCCAGCGCCGCACCGGTCGGTGAGGCCACCGCCAGCCCCTCCAGCCCCGCGACCAGCCGCCGCCACACCAGCCCATACCCCAGCTCAGCGAACAACCCCGCGGCCAGCAGCAGATACACCACCACCCGCGAGGGCAGGTCACGCACCCGCTTCTGCACACCGCCGGTCTCGGCAAGGACCGCATCGACCATCTCGAACGGAACGATCCGCGTCAGTTCACCAAGATGACCGGGCGCGAACCGCCCACCGGCCACCGTGACCACACGCGTAATGACAGACTGAGTATCCAACGGAGTTCCTGCACTTCAGCGATCTTGGTCGACGCTGTTCTAGCAGGAACTCCGTTGCCGTCTGCGGGCCTTGACAATCCCACCCATCCGCCTAACTACACGGCTTTG
>NZ_SMKH01000567.1 GCF_004348515.1 Actinomadura sp. KC345
GGCGGCCAGTCGCTGGTTCTTCACTCTTCGGTGGGTGATGGTGGTGGTCTTGCCGCTCGCGCGGGTGACTGGGGCGCTGCCTGCGTAGGCCTTGAGTGCGCGGGCGTCGGTGAAGCGGGTCCGGTCGTCGCCGATCTCGGCCAGTAGCCGGGCGCCGATGAGGGGCCCGACGCCGGGCATGCTGGTGATGATTTCGGCGTCGGGATGCCGGGTGAACTGCTCGGCGGTGGCGGCCTCCAGGTCGTCGGCGGCGCGGCAGACGGCGTCGAGCTGGGCGAGCAGCGCTTGGGCCTGGTGGCCGAGGGCCTGTTCGACCAGCGGGGGCTGCCGCAGGTAGTGGCTGCGGAAGATGGACTGGAGTCGTTCGGTTTCGGCGGCCAGGGCGCGTTTGCGGCCGGCCTGTTTGAGTAGCGCTGTGAGCTGGGGTTTGGTGAGCTGGGCGGCCTTGGCTGGGGTGGGGGCGGCGGCCAGGATGGCGCGGGCCTCGGGGCGCAGCAGCCCGTCGCGTTCGGTCGCGAACGCCTCCAGGATGGCGGGGTAGTACTCGCGCAGGTGGCTGCGTAGTTTGTTGTGGGCCTGGGTGCGGTTCCAGACGGCGTCCTGCTGGGCGCGGGCCAGCACTGCGATGGCCTGGGCGAGTTCGGAGTCGGCGGGCAGCGGGCGGTGCTGGTCGGCGTCGGTGCGCAGGATGTTGGCCAGCACGAGGGCGTCCCCGGCGTCGCTTTTGCGGCGGGCGACGCTGTGCCGGTCCCGGTAGCGCGAGACCGCCATCGGGTTGATCGCATAGACTTCGCGGCCGGTGCCGCGCAGGCAGGCCACCAGCAGGCCCCGGCTGGTCTCGATCGCGATCGGGATCGGATCGGCGGGAGTGTCGCCGGCCTCGGCCAGTGCCTGCAGGAGCAATGCGAACCCGGCCGCGTCATCGGCGATTCGCCGCTTGGCCAGCAGGTGCCCTTGGTCGTCGACCACGGCGAGGTCGTGATGGTCTTCGGCCCAGTCGATCCCGGCGAAGATCTTCAAAGCTCGGTTCCCCTTTCTCGTGTGTTCGTCCAGGTCAAAGCCTGTGCAGGGCACGCGTGCTCCCTAATGGCAGGGCTCTTGGGCCCGACATCCCACCAGCCGTTCGTGACCCCAGCGGTCCGCAGGACCCTCGGTCTGGCACGGAGCTCTGGGCTCCCATTGCGGTCAGAGGTGATCCCTGCAGGCGGCTCGAACCACGACCATGATCGACATGAGAAGGGCCGGTCGGGTCCGTCTCCAACGCAGGCGCTCAAAGCCCGGTTTGCTGCAAGACCTCGACCGGCCCTGACTCGACGCGGACGCCGCGGTCTACAGCCAGAGCTCCCCGGCTCCGAACGTGAACAGCGGTCGTCCCCGCCAAGGTCAACAGCGGGGCCTGGACACCAGGATCCACCGGTCTTCATCAGGCACTGCAGTGCAGGAGCGGGGAAGGCGTGCTCCCAGAGTCCGGGCCTCGCTGCGGCTTACGCGCCCATTAGT
>NZ_SMKH01000056.1 GCF_004348515.1 Actinomadura sp. KC345
GGGCGACAGCCCGGCGCGAGCGGTCAACTCGTCAAGGTGCTTCGCCGTGAAGGCGCGGAACTTGCGACCTGTGGGCCGCACTGCGGGCGCCGCGTCGTTCACCAGTGTCACGTGTTGGTACTCCTTGCTGTCAGCGGGGAACCGCACCGCCTGGGTGCGTCAGTCACGTACCGTGATCAGAACTGCTCGGGACCACCCCATTCAACCGTTTAGGACGGGTTCGTGCCGAATTGATACCCCCTTGCCCGTGGGAAAAAAGCTGGTCAAGGGACTATCCCGACAAATCGCCTGGACATCATCGTTGACGTTCCGCTCCTTGTACAACGACTACGGGACGTCAACCTCTCCGTCAGCGGACGGTGAAGACCGGCAAGGGGTGCCGGCGGAGAAGGGCCGTGGCGGAGGGTCACGGCGGACGGTGCCGGGTCTGCCAGCGGTTTCGCACCCGATGCGCGGCCCGGGGCGCGCCACGCCGCGGGTTCGGAAATACTGGGCCGGGCGGCGACGTGAACGGCGGGAGGGGGCGCGCTCGTGAGCGCGATCGTGAACGGGAAACGCGAGCAGGTGAACGTCGGGCGCGAGCAGGTCCACGTGGTCGAGTCCGGGCCGGTGGACGGCGTTCCGCTGCTGCTGACCTCCGGGCTGGGCGGCGCGTGGTTCGACTGGTCGCCGACCGTGGAGCTGCTGCGGGACGAGTACCGGGTGACGGTGTTCGACCGTCCGGGACTCGGCCTCAGCCCGGCCCCGATCGCGTGGCCCGCGCTGCGGCGCGACACCGCCACGCTGGAGGCGCTGGCGGAGCGGGCCGGGCGGCCGGTGGTCGTCCTCGCTCACTCCATGGCGGCGTTCCACGCCGAGGCGCTGGCCAGGCTGCGTCCCGGCCTGGTCCGCGGGATGGTGCTGGCCGACCCGAGCTACGAGCGCGACGCGCGCGTGGTGATCCGGGCGGCGCCGGTACTGGCACCGCTGGCCAAGGCGACCGGCGTCGCCCTCAGCGCGACCCGGCTGGCCAGGGTCGCGGGGCCGCGCGTGCGGCGGCTGATCCTCGGCCGGACCAGCCGCCGCGACGAGGCCGTCCCGGACGACGCCGTCCGCTCGGTCTACGGGCGCGGAACGGTGATCGGGACGGTCATCGCGGAGGAACTGGCCTACCGCGAGGTGGCCGCCGACCTGGCACGGCTGCGCGAGCGGCGGCCGTTCCCGCCCATTCCGCTCGTCGTCGTGACGGCGCTGGGAGACGTGGACCGCGCCGGCGCGAAACGGGAATGGAGCGAGGGGCACGCGCGACTCGCCGCGATGAGCCCGCGCGGGCGCCACGTCGAGCTGCCGGACGCGCTGCACATGGTGCCGCTCGACCGCCCCGACGTGATCGCCGACGCGGTCGCCGGACTCCGCCCCCGTGATCGAAGCCCCGTGTTTGAAGCCCCGTGATCGAAGCTCCGTGTTCGAACCTCCGCGCGTGAACCGTTCCGCTCGGACTGGGCAACGAATCCGCATACGGAGCGAAAAGAACGACCACCTACCGCATACACCCGCGCACCGTCGGTGACCTTCCCCTCGTGGAGATCAGTCGCAAGTTCCTAGACAAAGGTCGCGCCTTCCTGCGGATGGGCCGCAAGAAGGCCCTGGTCCTGGGCGCCGCAGCGCTCCTGGTGCTCGTGGTGGCGGGCGGCGGAGCCTTCCTGCTGCTGTCCGGCGGCGACGAGCTGGACTACAAGACCCAGGCCGCGCTGCGCAAGGCGCTGCCGGTGACGGCGGCGGCCGAGCTGCACGAGCGCGGTGTGAAGCTGGCGGCGCCGCTGGAGTGCGCGGACCTGCCCGGCTGGACGAAGGAGAAGCTGCGCGTGTCCTGCACCGGCACGACCACGGACGAGAAACCGGTCCAGGTCATCGGCAGCGGCCGGCAGGAGACGGCCGAGAGCAGCTACACCATCCTCGTGAACGGCAAGCCGGTCGTGGAGAACGCGCCCTGCCTGGGCGCCGACTGCGAGAGCAACGAGCGCTAGAGCCGCACCGACCCTGCTGGAGTGAGGGCCGGAGTGAGAGCCGTGTGAGGGCCGGAGTGCCGGGGTGATGGTCGCCACTCCGGGCGGGCGGCGTCAGGACGGGTGAAATAACGTCCTACGATGCGATGAGCTGCGTTCTTGCGGCGCACCGCATCCCCTTTCACCCTCCTGGAGCGGCCATGACCGGCACCGGCGAGCCGCCGGACCCGGCGGCGCCCCGCCGCCGGGACCCTCGCCAGCCCTCCCGGGCGGCGGGGTCGCGCCGCCAGGCGGCGGTGCGCCCGCTGCCGATCGCGGTCGACACGATGGGCGGCGACAACGCCCCGGAGGAGATCATCGCCGGGGCGGTCGACGCCGTCCGCGAGCACGGCGTCCGGCTGGTCCTGGTGGGACGGGCCCCGCGGATCCGGCGGGAGCTGGAGCAGTACGGCATCGCCGGGAAGATCCCGATCGTGCACGCGGACGAGGCCCTGGACATGGGCGAGGGCGCGCTGGCGAGCTGGCGCAAGCCCCGCTCGTCCATCGCGATCGCCTGCCATCTGATCAAGCAGGGGCGGGCGTCGGCGCTGGTGTCGGCGGGCAGCACCGCGGGGGTCGTGGCGACGTCGCGGCTGCGGCTGAAGGGGCAGCAGGGCGTGATGCGCCCGGCGATCGCGGTGACGCTGCCGACACGGCCGAACCCGACGATCCTCCTGGACGCGGGCGCCACCACGGACGTCAAGCCGGAGGGCCTGGTCCAGTTCGCCGCGCTCGGCACCGCGTACGGGCAGGTCCTGCTGGGCCTCGACCGCCCGTCCGCCGGGCTCCTCACCATCGGCGCCGAGCCGGGCAAGGGCAACAAGCAGACCAAGCGGGCGCACGAGCTGCTCGCGGGCGGCAGCCACGGCATCGAGTTCGCGGGGAACGTCGAGGGCCACGACCTCCTGACCGGGCGGGTGGACGTCATCGTCGCGGACGGCTTCACCGGCAACATCGCCCTCAAGACCATGGAGGGGACGATCCGTACCGCGTTCGCGGAGGTCCGCGACGCGATGACGTCCACCCCCGCCGCCCGCATGGGCGCGCTCCTGCAGCGCCGCCGCTTCCAGGACCTCCGCGACCGCCTCGACCCCGACACGTACGGCGGCGGTGTCCTGCTCGGGCTGAACGGAACGGTCGTCATCGCGCACGGCGCGTCCAACGCGCGCGCCATCACGTCGGCGTGCGAGCTGGCGCACCGCCTCGCCGCCGGGCGGATCGTCGACCGGATCCGCGAGCAGGTCGCGCTGACCCGCACGTCCCGCTTCGGGCGCTGGACGCACGGCGACCGCGACGGTTCCGACAAGCAGGCCGACAAGCAGAGCGACAAGCACGCCGACACCCCGGAGGACAGGCCGGAGGACAAGGCGCCCGGCGATCACGCCGACGCCCACACCGGCGCGCACACCGACGCCCACACCGGCAGGGCGCAGCGCTCCCTGGAGGCCAGCTCGTCCGGCAAGGGCCCCGCCAGGGACACCCTTCCCGACCGCACGGAGCCGCCCGCCACGCCGTAGCCGGAGGACATGGGCGGAAAACCGGGTCCGGGTGGGGACACGTCGCCGATAGCCTTGGAGCATGCCCGATCCGCAACTCCTGCTCACCGCCCGGGTCCAGGCCGCGCTCAGCGCCGCCTTCGGACCGTCGTACGCGGACACCGACCCGGTCATCCGGCCGTCGCAGTTCGCCGACCTTCAGGCCAACGTGGCTCTGCCGCTGGCCAAGAAGCTGGGCCGCAAGCCGCGAGACGTGGCGCAGGAGATCGTCGCCAACCTCGACACCGCCGGCGTCGTGTCGGACGTGCAGGTCAGCGGTCCGGGCTTCGTCAACCTGACGCTGAGCGACGCGTGGATCGCCGCTGAGGCGCAGCGGGCGCTGGAGGACGAGCGGCTCGCCGTCCCCACCGCGGACAAGCCGCAGAAGGTCGTCGTCGAGTACTCGTCCCCGAACGTGGCGAAGGAGATGCACGTCGGGCATCTGCGGACCACGATCGTCGGCGACGCGATCGCGCGGATCCTGGCGTTCCTCGGCCACGACGTCGTCCGCGACAACCACGTCGGCGACTGGGGCACCCCGTTCGGCATGCTGATCGAGCACCTGCTCGACCTCGGCGAGGAGGCCGCCGCGCGGGGCGACTCGTCCGTCAGCGACCTGACCGCGTTCTACCAGGCCGCGCGGCGGAAGTTCGAGGGCGACACCGAGTTCGCCGACCGGTCCCGCAGGCGGGTCGTCGCGCTCCAGGCGGGCGACGCCGAGACGCTGCGGCTCTGGCAGGTTCTCGTGGACGTGTCCAAGCAGTACTTCAACTCCGTCTACGGGCGGCTCGGCGTCACGCTCACCGACGACGACATCAAGGGCGAGAGCTTCTACAACGACCTGCTCGCCCCCACCGCGCAGGAGCTTGAGGACAAGGGCATCGCGGTGATCAGCGAGGGCGCGCTGTGCGCGTTCCCGCCGGGCTTCACCGGCCGCGAGGGCGAGCCGCTGCCCGTGATCATCCGCAAGAGCGACGGCGGCTACAACTACTCCACCACCGACCTCGCGACGATCCGGTACCGGGTCGACACCGAGCACGTCGACCGGATGGTCTACGTGGTGGGCGCGCCGCAGGCGCTGCACTTCCAGATGGTCTTCGCCGTGTCGCGGATGGCCGGCTGGCTGAACGGCGAGGTCGAGGCCGAGCACGCCCAGATCGGCAACGTCCTCGGCACCGACGGGAAGATCCTCAAGACCCGGGCCGGCGGCACCGTCAAGCTCTCCGAGCTGCTGGACGAGGCCGTCGAGCGGGCCGGCGCCGTGTTCGACGAGATCCAGCACGACGAGCCGTTCGACGACGCGACCCGCGCCGCGATCGTCCAGGACGTCGGCATGGGCGCGGTGAAGTACGCCGACCTGTCGGTGGCCCGCGACAGCGAGTACACCTTCGACTTCGACCGGATGATCTCGTTCAACGGCAAGACCGGCCCCTACCTCCAGTACGCGGCGGCACGGATCCGGTCGATCTTCCGCAAGGGCGGGCTGGCGCCCGAGGACGCGACCGGCCCGATCACCCTCGGCCACCCCGCCGAGCGTGCGCTGGCACTGGAGCTGCTGGGCTTCGGCGCCGTCCTGAAGCAGGCGGGCGACACGGCCGAGCCGCACCGCCTGGCGAGCTACGTCTACGCCGTGGCGGACGCCTACACGACGTTCTACGAGAACTGCCCGGTGCTGAAGGCCCCCGACGAGCCGACCAGGGCGTCCCGCCTGGCCCTCTGCGCGGCGACCCTGCGCACCCTGACCACCGGCCTGGACCTCCTCGGCGTCCCGACCCCCGAACGCATGTGACCGCGGCCCCGGCGGGTCGGCCCTTCAGCAGGTCAGCAGGTCAGCCGGTCTGCCGGTCAGCGGGTCAGCCGGTCCGGGAGCCGGCCCCCCGGGCGGACACGCGCTCGCGGGTGATCTGCTCGCGGACGGCTGGGACCACCTCCAGGGCGAACACGGCCAGTTGCTCGGGATCGCCGCCGAACAGGAACGAGTCGACGCCGTGGCCGATGGCCAGTTCCGTCAGCTCGTAGATCCACTGGCGTGGCGGGCCGTGCAGGAAGCCGCGCGTCTCCCGGCCGTCGACCGAGCCTTCGAGGACGTAGACGCGGCGGATGTCGGCCGGGTCGCGGCCCGCGGCTGCGGCGGCGTCGTCCAGGCGGCGCTGGCCGTCCGCGAGCCGGCTCGGCGGGACGAGGGACGACGGTGCGATCCAGCCGTCCGCGATGCGCCCGGCGAGGTCCAGGCCGCGCGGCCCGGTGACGCCGAGCCAGATGCCGATCGGGTGCTCGGGCATGGGGCCGCTCTGCGCGGCCGTGAACCGGTAGTGCTCGCCCTGGAAGCGCAGGCCGTTCTGGTCGGTCCAGTGCAGCCGGATGACCTGGACGGCCTCCTCGAGGGCGCGCCGGGCCGCCGCGGCGCCGAGCCGGCCGGCGCCGTACGCCTCGATGCCCTCCCAGGACGTCCCGGCGCCGAGGCCGAGTTCGACGCGTCCGCCGCTGAGCCGGTCCATCGTCGCGATCGCCTTCGCCAGCGCGGCGGGCGGACGCAGCGGCAGGCACGCCACCGCCGGCAGCACCCGGATCCGGGACGTGACGGCGAGCGCCGCCGCCATCAGCGTCGGCGCGTCCGCCGTGTCACGCCGGTACGGCTGGTCGCGGATGCCGAGCAGGTCGAGGCCGAACCGGTCCGCGTCCTGCGCGGTGCGGATCAGCGGAGCGGCCGCGTCCGGTGCGAGGGACACGCCGAACCGCAGCGGCCCGCGCCGCGCCCGGGCCGGGGTCACTGCAGGTAGCCTTCGACCTCGTCGGGCGGCCGGACCCGCTCGCCGCCGGGGTCCTGCGGGTCGGCGCCAAGGCCCGCCTCCAGCCGCGCCCGGCGGCGGCGGAGCAGGTCCCAGCACTGGTCGAGGGCGACCTCCAGCTGCTCCAGCCGCCGGTGCTCCTCCTCGCGTCCGGGCTCGTCCTCCGCCCCGCCGCGCCGGTAGCGGTCGCGGAGCGCCTGCTCCTCGCCGACGTACTCGCTGATGCGCGCCAGGATGTCCTTCTCGTTCATCGGCCGGTCAGCGGTCACGGTCGCGGGAGCCGGTGAGCCCGCCGAGGAACCCGCCGTCCGTCCGTTCCGGACGCTGGAGCGGCCCGGTCTTCGGCTCGACCATCGGCGACGCGGGCGGCGCCGTCGCGGCCGTCGTTCCGGCTGCCGCCACCGCGCGCCGGGCGGGCGCCTTGCGGGCCGGGGCCGTGGACCCGCCCGTGGTGGACCGTGCCGTGGTGGACCGTGCCGTCTTGGGCTTGGCCGCCGTGGACCTCGTGGTCCCCCGCGACGTCCCCGGCTTGGCGCTCGCGGTCGTCCGGGACGTCGTGGACGTGCGGGCCGCGGTCGAGCGCGACTTCGGCGCCGTCGACCTCTTCGCCGTGGTGGACGACTTCGCCGCGGTCGACGAGCGAGTGCCGGACGACTTGCTCGCCGTGGAAGTGCGGGAAGTACCCGTCCGGGCCGACGTCGCCGACCTCGACCCGCCGCTCGCGGCCGACGTCCTGCGGGTCGTCCCCGACTTGGCCGCCGTGCTCTTCTTGGCGGTGCTCTTCTTGGCGGTGCTCTTCTTGGCGGTGCTCTTCTTGGCGGTGCTCCTCGTCCCGGTGCTCTTCGTCCCGGTGGAGCTCTTCGTCCCGCTCGTGCTCCGCGTCCCGGTGCTCTTGGCGTTCGCCGACTTCGCCGTCGTGGTGATGACCTTCGCGGCCGAGTCCATCGCCTTGGCGGCGTCGGTCATGGCCTTGGTCGCGCTGGTCATCGCCTTGGTCATCGCCGTCATGGCCTTGGCCGACGAGGACGCCTTGGTCGCCACCGACTTCATCTGCGTCGCCGCGGTCTTGGCCTGGCTCGCCGCCTTCGTGACGCGCGTCGCGGCCGCCGACGACGAGGTGCGGGCGGCCGGCGTCGACTTCTTCGCCGTGCCGGTCCTGCCGCCGTTCCTGCTCCCCGTCGAGGTCGAGCGGCTCGCCGTGGTCTTGGACGACGACTTCGCGGCCGACGTGCTCTTCGCCGCCGGCTTCCTGGCCGTCGTGGACTTGTTCGCTGACGTGGACTTGTTCGCCGGCGTAGATTTCGCCGTCTTGGTAGCCACTGATCTCCCCCCAGTGATGATCAGTTACGGGGAGATCTATTCCACACTTTGTGACGCTCTACACACGCTGCGTCATTCCAGATCAGACGCCCACCGGATGCCAGACGGTCTTGGTCTCCAGGAACGCGGTCATCCGTGCGGTTCCGGGCTCCGCGGCCCAGTCGGTCCGGCCGGTCTGATCAGTGCCGTCGGGGCGCAGGACGCGTTTCAGATTCTCGGCGGCCTTCTCCTCCAGGTCCGGCACGTCCTCGGGCGCGGCGCCGGTGAGGTCGATGGCGTTGACGTCCATGTGGGCGGCCAGCCAGGGGGCGATCTCGGCGCGGTGCCCGGTGAGGATGTTGACCACCCCGCCGGGCAGGTCGGACGTGGCCAGCACCTCGGCCAGCGTGATCGCCGGCAGCGGCGCCGGTTCGGACGCGACCACGACGGCGGTGTTGCCGGACACGATGGCCGGGGCCACGGCCGACACCAGGCCGAGCAGCGGCGAGTCCGGCGCGACGAGGGCGACGACGCCGGTGGGCTCGGGCGTGGAGAAGTTGAAGAACGGGCCGGACACGGGGTTGGCGGACCCGGCGACGGCGGTGAGCTTGTCGGCCCATCCCGCGTACCACACCCACCGGTCGACGGCCGCGTCCACCTCGGCGGCGGCCTGCGGTCTGGTCAGGCCCGTCGCGCGGAGCTCGTCGACGAACTGGCCGCGGCGCCCCTCCAGCATCTCGGCGACGCGGTAGAGGATCTGGCCGCGGTTGTAGGCGGTGCGGCCCGACCAGCCGGGGAACGCCTTGCGCGCGGCGACGACCGCGTCACGGGCGTCCTTGCGGGACGCGCGGGACGCGTTGGCGACGAACCGCTCCCTGGAGTCGGTGACCACGTACGACCTGCCGGACTCGGACCGGGGGAACGCGCCCCCGATGAACAGCTTGTAGGTTTTGCGGACGGCGAGACGCGCGTCCGCGACAGGGCCCTGCTTGGACGCTGCGGGCTTAGACATCGAGGTAGGCCTCCAGTCCGTGGCGTCCGCCCTCGCGGCCGAACCCCGATTCCTTGTAGCCGCCGAACGGGGACGCCGGGTCGAACTTGTTGAAGGTGTTGGCCCACACGACCCCGGCCCGCAGCCGCTGCGCGGTCCACAGGATCTGTGAGCCCTTCTCCGTCCAGATCCCCGCCGACAGCCCGTAGGGCGTGTTGTTGGCCTTGGTCACGGCCTCCTCCGGCGTCCGGAACGTCAGCACCGACAGCACCGGCCCGAAGATCTCCTCACGCGCGATCCGGTGCGACTGCGCCACGCCGGTGAACACCGTGGGCGCGAACCAGAAGCCCTGCCGGGGCAGCTCGCACGGCGGCGACCACCGCGTCGCGCCCTCCCGCTCCCCCGCGTCGGAGAGTTCCCTGATCTTCGCGAGCTGGGCGGCGGAGTTGATCGCTCCGACGTCGGTGTTCTTGTCCAGCGGATCCCCGACCCGCAGCGTCGCCATCCGGGCCTTCAGCCGCTCCATGACCTCCCCGGCGACCGATTCCTGGACGAGCAGCCGCGATCCCGCGCAGCACACGTGCCCCTGGTTGAAGAAGATCCCGTTCACGATGCCCTCGACCGCCTGGTCGAGCGCGGCGTCGTCGAACACGATGTTGGCGGCCTTGCCCCCGAGTTCGAGCGTCAGCCTCTTGCGGGTGCCCGCCACCGTGCGGGCGATCTGCCGCCCGACCCCGGTGGACCCGGTGAACGCCACCTTGTCGACGCCGTCGTGCGCGACGAGGATGCGGCCGGTCTCCCCCGCTCCGGTGACGATGTTGACGACGCCGGGCGGCAGTTCGGCCTGGCGGCAGATGTCGGCGAACATCAGCGCGGTCAGCGGAGTGGTCTCCGCGGGCTTGAGCACCACGGTGTTCCCGCAGGCCAGCGCCGGAGCGATCTTCCAGGCCAGCATCAGCAGCGGGAAGTTCCACGGGATCACCTGACCCGCCACCCCCACCGGCTTCGGGGCGGCCCCGAACCCCGCGTGGCCCAGCTTGTCGGCCCACCCGGCGTAGTAGAAGAAGTGCGCGGCGACCAGCGGGACGTCCACGTCCCGCGACTCGCGGATCGGCTTGCCGTTGTCGATCGACTCCAGCACCGCCAGCTCCCGCGAGCGCTCCTGGATGATCCGGGCGATCCGGTACAGGTACTTGGCGCGCTCGCGCCCCGGCATCGGCTTCCACACCCTGTCGAACGCCGTCCGCGCGGCGGTCACGGCACGGTCGACGTCCGCCTCGTCCGCGCACGCGACGTCGGCCAGCACGCTCTCGTCGGCGGGGTTGATCGTCTTGAACGGCTCGCCGTGCCCGTCCACGAACTCGCCGTCGACGAACAGCCCGTAGGAGGCGCGGATGTCGACGACGTCCCGCGATTCGGGCGCCGGCGCGTACTCGAAGACTGTCTTCTCGGAAGCCATGGCTCAGTCCAGGGTGAAGTAGTCGGGACCGGAGTACACGCCGGTGGCCAGCTTGCGGCGCTGCATCAGCAGGTCGTTCAGCACGCTCGACGCCCCCAGCCGGAACCACTCGGGCGCCAGCCAGTCCGGCCCGGCGGTCTCGTTCACCAGCACCAGGTACTTGATCGCGTCCTTCGTCGTCCGGATGCCGCCCGCCGGCTTGACGCCGACCTGCCGCCCCGTGGACGCCCGGTAGTCGCGGACGGCCTCCAGCATCACCAGCGTCACCGGCAGCGTCGCGGCCGGCGACACCTTCCCGGTGGAGGTCTTGATGAAGTCCGCGCCGGCCCGCATCGCCAGCCACGAGGCCCGCCGGACGCCGTCGAGCGTGGCCAGCTCGCCCGTCTCCAGGATGACCTTCAAATGCGCGTCGCCGCACGCCTCCTTGACCGCGACGATCTCGTCGAAGACCTTGGCGTAGTCACCGGCGAGGAACGCTCCCCGGTCGATCACCATGTCGATCTCCGCCGCGCCCGCGGCCACCGCGGCGCGCGTGTCCGCCAGCTTCGCCTCCAGCGGCGCCCGTCCCGAGGGGAACGACGTCGCCACGCTCGCCACCACGACGCCGGTCCCCTCAAGGGAGCGGACGGCGACGTCCACCAGGTCGGAGTACACGCACACAGCCGCGACCTTGGGGACGCACGCGTCCGCCGGATCGGGGTGGGCGGCCTTGGCGCACAGCGCCCGCACCTTCCCGGCCGTGTCCGCGCCTTCGAGGGTGGTCAGGTCCACCATCGAGATCGCGAGGTCGATCGCCTCGGCCTTCGCCGTCGTCTTGATGGACCGTGTGGCCAGCCGCGCGGCCCGCTCCTCGGCCCCCACCTGATCCACACCCGGCAGACCGTGCAGGAAGGCGCGCAACTCGGCAGCGCTGTTCAGAGTCTCCGTTGACACACCCCCAGCATCGCCGAACAACCCCCTCAGCACAAAAGCAGACTCTCGCGACGAACCGCCCATACCCGGCTGACCCGGGTCCTGCCTCGGCGCAGTTGACAGCCACCAGTACTGCACATCTAAAGTACTAGCATCCTAGTTAAATGGAGGTGGCAGTGATCGAGTTCCATCTGGACCCCGGGTCAGGGGTGTCGCCGTACATGCAGCTCGTCCGCCAGGTGCGGCAGGCGCTGCGGCTCGATCTGCTGCACGTGGGCGATCAGCTGCCGACGGTGAAGGACGTGGTGGCGCAGCTCGCGATCAACCCGAACACCGTCCTCAAGGCGTACCGGGAGCTGGAGCACGAGGGCCTCGTCGCCCCGCGCCCGGGGCTCGGGACGTTCGTGACGCGCACCCTCGCCGGCGAGTCGCTCGCCGCGCACGGGCCGCTGCGCAGGGACCTGGAGCGCTGGCTCGCCAAGGCACGGCTCGCCGGCTTGGACGACGAGAGCATCGAGGCGCTGTTCATGACGACCTTTCGGTCCGCCCGCCAGGAGGACATAGCATGACCGCCGCCTTGCAGGCCCAGGGGCTGGGCAAGAAGTACGGGCAGCGGTGGGCGCTGTCGGACTGCACGCTCGACATTCCCTCGGGACGGGTCGTCGGGCTCGTCGGGCCGAACGGAGCGGGGAAGACGACGCTGCTGAACCTGGCGGTCGGCCAGCTCGCGCCGTCCGCGGGCGGCATCCAGGTGCTCGGCGGGCGTCCGGCGAGCGGGCCGGAGCAGCTCGCCAAGGTCGGGTACGTCGCCCAGGACACACCGACCTACGCCGGGTTGAGCGTCGCCGACCACCTGAAGCTCGGTGCGCGGCTCAACCCGCGATGGGACGACGCGCTCGCCCGTGAACGCGTCGAGCGGCTCGGGCTCGACCCCGCGCGCCGGGCCGGGAAGCTGTCCGGCGGGCAGCGGGCCCAGCTCGCGCTCACCCTCGGCATCGCCAAACGGCCCGAACTGCTGATCCTGGACGAGCCGGTCGCCGCGCTCGACCCGCTGGCACGCCGCGAGTTCCTGCAGGGCTTGCTGGAGGCCGCCGTCGAGCACTCGCTCAGCGTCGTGCTGTCGTCCCATCTGGTGTCCGACCTGGAACGAACCTGCGACTACCTCATCGTGCTCGTGGAGTCGCGGGTCCGGGTGGCGGGGGACGTCGACGACCTGCTCGCCGCCCACCACCGGCTGACCGGGCCGCGCCGCGACCCGGCGACGCTGCCGGCGCAGCAGGAGGTCGTGTCCGAGAGCCACACCGACCGGCAGAGCACGCTCATCGTCCGGACCGAGGCCCCGATCCACGACCCCGCGTGGACGGTCGGCCGGCTCGGGCTGGAAGACCTCGTCCTCGCCTACATGACCCATGCCGCCACGGCCCGTCCCAAGCTGGAGGCGATCCGATGATCTGGCTGACGTTCCGGCAGTTCCGCGTCCAGGCCGCGGTGGTGTTCGGCGGGCTCGCCGCCCTGGGCGCGGTCCTGGCGGTCACCGGGCCCGGCATCTCCGACGCGTACCACGGCGGCGTCGCGGCGTGCACCGCCCAGGGCGACTGCTCGAACTTCAACGAGCGGTTCTTCATCGACCATGAGATGTACTTCGGCGCGGTGGTCGGCGTCGTTCTGTTCCTCCCGGGCATCATCGGGATCTTCTGGGGCGCGCCGCTCATCACCCGCGAGCTGGAGCACGGGACGCACCGGCTCGTCTGGACCCAGAGCGTGACCCGCACCCGCTGGATGGCCGTCAAACTCGGACTCATCGGCCTGGCCACCGTGGCCGCCGCGGGACTCGCGTCGCTCGCCGCCGGCTGGTGGTCCGAGCCCCTGGACCAGGCCCTGGCCGAGCGCATGCCGCGGATCTCGCCGCTGCTGTTCGACGTGCGGGGCATCGCACCGATCGGCTACGCGGCCTTCGCCTTCATGCTCGGCGTCACCGTCGGCGTCCTCGTGCGGCGGCTGCTGCCCGCCATGGCGGTCACCCTGATCGTGTTCACCGCCGTCCAGGTCGTGATGCCGCTGTGGGTCCGTCCCCACGTCATCCCACCGGAGCGCAGGTCCGTCGCAATCACGTCCGAGAACATCGAGCAGTTGAACCTGAACGCGCCCCCAGGGACCACCGACGCACAAATGCGGGTGAGCGTGGAGGCGGCACCGGGGGCCTGGACATTGTCGAACGAGACGATCGACGCGGCCGGCCGCACCGTCCCGGCGATTCCCAGTTCCCGGTTGGGCGATGCGTGCATGCCGAAGGGGGGCCCGGGCGGCGAGCCGCCCGACGGCCCGCCGCAGTCGTGCTTCGACAAGATCGCCCAGCTGGGCTACGAGCAGAAGGTGGTGTACCAGCCCGCGGACCGCTTCTGGCCGCTCCAGTGGGCCGAGACCGGAGTGTTCGCCGTCCTCACCCTGGGCCTGACGGGATTCTGCTTCTCCTAGAAGTCGCCGCGATTTCCTCGGGTGGTCGTGCGGCCCGGCGACGAAGTCAGGGGGTGAGGGTCAGGGTGCGCTGGATCTCCGCCGCGGTGGCGCGTATCCGGTCGGCCGACCTCTCGATCCTGGCCAGCTTGGCGGGGCGGCAGGAGATGGCGACGGCGCCGCGGACCGAGCCGGTGGCGTCGGCGACGGGGACGGCGGCGCAGGCGGTGCCGAGGGAGTACTCCTCGCGGTCGACCTGCATGGCGTCCGGGGCTTCGAGGGAGCGGAACAGGCGTCCGGGGTCGGTGATGGTGTGCGGGGTCAGGTCGACGAGCGGGTGCCGGGACAGGTAGTCGCGGCGGGCGTCGTCGTCGAACTGGCTCAGGACGCACTTGCCGATGGCCGTGGCGTGCGCGGCGTCCTCGAAGCCGACCCACACGTCGACGCGGGGGGTGCGCGGGCCGTCGGCGATGTCGATGAGGCGGATCTCGTCGTCCATGTGCATGCTGAAGTACGCCGCGACGCCCAGCTCGTCCCGCAGGTCGATCAGGGTCGGGCGGATGCGGGCCAGCAGCTGCTGGGTCCGGCTCTGCCCGTGCAGGCTCTCGACCCGTTCGCCCAGCACCCAGACGCCGTCCGACAGCCGGGTCGCGTATCCCTCGTGCGCGAGGGTGCGCAGCAGGTGGTAGGTGGTGGCCAGCGGGAGCCGGGCCTCCCGGGCGAGCTGCTTGGCGGGCGCGCCGTTCGGATGCGCCGCGACCACTTCCATGAGACGCAGCGCACGCTGCACCGAGGCGATGAGAGTGGGCTTGCGCGTCTCATCCATTACCCACAGCGAACCCCTCTGGCCTGGTCCGGTCAAGGCCTCGGCGACGATCGCGTCCATTGGATCACTTCTGACGTGCACGTGAGGCGTGTTTCCCGATTCGGCCACGGGATATGGCGATCACATGGCCAGGCACAGGTTCAGGACTACTCAGAAGTACAACCGGGGAGTAACTTCGGGGCGGAGGCACGCCGCATCCAAGGACCCGAGATCGGACGATCCAACCCGGGGACGTTGGGGGCCGTCCCCTGCCGAGGAGGACGCATGAGCCAGAGCAGCCCCGTCAGCGAGCACGGCCCGGACAGCGAGCACGGCCCGGACAGCGAGCACGGCCCGGACAGCGAGCACGGCCCGGACAGCGAGCACGGCCCCGCCGGCGGGCACGCCCACGTCGACGAGCGGACCGCCCGGAAGGTCGCCGAGGAGGCGCGCGAGACCGAATGGCGGCTGCCGAGCTTCGGCAAGCAGCTGTTCCTCGGCGACTTCCGCCTCGACCTCATCGACCCGCATCCCCGCCCGGACGGCGAGGCCCGCCGCAAGGGCGAGGAGTTCCTCGCGCGGCTCACCGAATTCTGCTCCACCAGGATCGACCCGGCGCGGATCGAGCGCGAGTCGCGCATCCCCGACGACGTCATCGCGGGCCTGCGGGAACTCGGCGCGCTCGGCATGAAGATCCCGGAGAAGTACGGCGGGCTCGGGCTCAGCCAGCTGTACTACGGCCGGGCGCTGATGGTCGTCGGCTCGGTCAGCCCCGCGCTCGCCGCGCTGCTGTCGGCGCACCAGTCCATCGGCGTCCCGCAGCCGGTCAAGCTGTTCGGGACGCCGGAGCAGCAGGAAGAGTGGCTGCCGCGCTGCGCCAGGCAGGTCAGCGCGTTCCTGCTGACCGAGCCCGACGTCGGCTCCGATCCGGCGCGGCTGCGCGCCACCGCCGTCCCCGACGGCGACGACTACCTCCTCAACGGCGTCAAGCTGTGGACGACCAACGGCGTCGTCGCCGACCTCGTCGTCGTCATGGCGCGCGTCCCCAGATCGGGGAGCAGGCGCGGCGGCATCTCCGCGTTCGTCGTGGACACCTCCACCCCCGGCATCACCGTGGAGAACCGCAACGCGTTCATGGGGCTGCGCGGCATCGAGAACGGCGTCACGCGCTTCCACGACGTCCGCGTCCCGAAGGCCAACCTGATCGGCAAGGAGGGCGCGGGCCTGAAGGTCGCGCTGACCACGCTCAACACCGGGCGGCTGTCGCTGCCCGCGATCTGCGCGGCGAGCGGCAAGTGGGCCGCCAAGATCGCGCGGGAGTGGTCGAGGGAGCGGGTGCAGTGGGGCAGGCCGGTCGGCGAGCACGAGGCCGTCTCCCGGAAGATCTCGTTCATCGCGGCGACCGCGTACGCGATGGAGGCGATGCTCGACCTGTCCAGCCAGCTCGCCGACGACGAGCGCAACGACATCCGGATCGAGGCGGCGCTGGCGAAGCTGTGGACGTCGGAGATGGCGTGCCGCGCCGCCGACGAGCTGATGCAGGTGCGCGGCGGGCGCGGCTACGAGACCGCCGAGTCCCTCGCGGCGCGCGGCGAGCGCGGCGTGCCCGTGGAGCAGGTGGTGCGCGACCTGCGCATCAACCGGATCTTCGAGGGCTCCAGCGAGATCATGCATCTGCTGATCGCCCGCGAGGCGGTGGACGCGCATCTGTCGGTGGCCGGTGACATCATCGACCCGGACGCGACCGCCGGGCAGAAGGCGCGGGCGGCGGCGAAGGCCGGCGGGTTCTACGCGCGCTGGCTGCCGACGCTGGTCACCGGCTCGGGCCAGCGCCCGAAGGCCTACGCCGAGTTCGGGCCGCTGGCCAAGCACCTGCGGTACGTCGAACGGGCGTCCCGCAAGCTGGCCCGGTCGATCTTCTACGCGTCGGGACGCTGGCAGGGCGGGCTGGAGCACCGGCAGGGCTTCCTCGGCCGGATGGTCGACATCGGCGCCGAGCTGTACGCGATGAGCGCCGTGTGCGTCCGCGCGCGGGCCGACGCGTCGGCGGCCGGCCCGCTCGGCAGCGCCGGCGCGGGCGGCGAGGGCCCCGCCACGGCGCCCGGCGCGTCGGCCCTGCTGCTCGCGGACGCGTTCTGCCGGCAGTCGCGCATCCGCGTCGAGGAGCTGTTCGACGGGCTGTGGCGCAACACCGACGCGATGGACGCCAAGCTCGCGCGGGCCGTCCTCGCGGGCGACTTCGCCTGGGTGGAGGAGGGCGTCCTGGACCCGTCCATCCCCGGGCCGTGGATCGCGCCGTCCGAGCCGGGACCGAGCGAGAAGGAGGACGTCCACCGCACCATCGGCTGAGCCGCGCCATCGGCTGAGCCACCGCGCCCGGAGGGGATGGACTCCCGCCCGGATCGTGGCGGGCCCTACGCATGGGCGCCGCGGGTGCTAAGTGCGGACGCCGCGGGGACGCGCGGCGTCCGTGCGTCTGCGGGCGGTGCGCTTCCGGGGACGAGTAGACTGGCCCGATCTTCGCGCCAGAGACCGGCCGTCCCGAGCGGATCAGGTCATCGGTCCGGCGAACGAGAATCCAGAGCGCCCACGCACCCAGCAAGCGGGAAGTATGCAGTCACCTGGTCAGAAGAAGTCCATCGCAGGCACCCTCCTCAACCTCGTCGGCAGCCGCACGAAGGGCCCCGGCCCGGCCGCCGCGCCCGCTCCCGATCCGGCGAGCGGGGGCAAGGACGGGGACGTCGTCCAGCCCGCCGCCGGGGAGGGGGCGCTGGAGAACCATCTGGGCGGGGACGAGGCCCGCAACTACCGCAAGTACGAGTACGAGACCGTCGCGCCGCACGTCGGGCGGTCCATGCTGGAGGTCGGCTCGGGTCTCGGGCACTTCTCCGAGCAGTTCGCCGGGCGCCTCGACTACCTCGTCGTCAGCGACAACGACCCGTACTGCGTCGGCCGGCTGCGCGAGCGCTACGACGGCGACGACGAGGTCGAGGTCATCGACCTGGCGCTGCCCGCCGACATCGTGATCCGGCGGAAGGTCGACACCGTCGTGATGATGAACGTCCTGGAGCACATCAAGGACGACGTCCAGGCGCTGCGCGACCTCGCCTCCGTCACCGAGCCCGGCGGCCGGATCGTCATCTGGGTTCCCGGCTACATGCAGCTCTACGGGGACTTCGACCGCAAGGTCGGGCACGTCACCCGGTACACGCCGAAGACGCTGGAGGCGTCCGTCCGCGAGGCCGGGCTCGAACCCGAGGTGCTCAAGCCGATCAACTTCCTGGGCGGGATCGCCTGGTGGTTCGCGGTCCGCCGCGGCGGCGCCGGCTACCCCGACCCCAAGCTCGTCAAGATCTACGACCGGACGGTCGTGCCGCTCACCCGCACCATCGAGCGCGTGGTCAAGCCGCCGTTCGGGCAGACGGTGTTCTGCGTCGCGCGCGTCCCGCGCTGACGCGCCGGGAAGCTCCGGAACGGGGACGGGTCACGGAACGCGGCCCGTCCCCGTCGCTTTTTCCCACGCCCGGAACCGGTATGTCGTCCGCCGCTCCGCGGCCTTCCGGGCACGACACTGGGCAGTGGCCGGAACGGCCCCGGACCGCCTCTCCTGGCGGAGGAGCACCGCCTGCTTCCGTGGTCCGCGGCCGTGAAGGCCGGCCACGAAGTTCCCGTGTGGTCCGACGATTCGGGGCGGGGGTCCCGCGGAGGGGAGACCCCCGCCACCGAACCACCAACGCCACGGAACCACGGGTGCGGATCAGGAGACGGGGGCGGCGTCCTGACCGGTATGGGCGGTGAACAGGGCTAGGCGGTGGGCGGTGGCGGCGGCCTCGCCGCGGCTCGCCACGTCCAGCTTCCCGAGGATGTTCGAGACGTGCACGCTGGCGGTCTTCACCGAGATGAACAGCGCGTCGGCGATATCGCGGTTGCTGCGGCCCTCGGCGACCAGGCGCAGCACCTCGTACTCGCGCGGCGTGAGCCCGAGCGGCGCGGACGACTCGCTCGCGCGCGGCGTCCGGGTGCGGCGCAGCAGGTCGGCGACGCGCTCGCCGAGCGGGACGGCGCCGAGGCCGTCCGCCAGCTCCGCCGCCGTCCGCAGCCAGTCCGCCGCGACCTGGTGCCCGTCCGCCCGGTGGTCACCAGAGCCGTCGTCGCCCGGGTCCAGGTCGCCGCCCGCCAGCGCGGCCTCCGCCGCGTGGAACAGCGCTCGCGCACGGTTGTACGGGTTGCCGAGGGCCTCCCATGCCGCCGCGGCCTCCGTCCAGGCGGCCACGTCGAGGACGCCCCGGGCGCGGGACGCCTCGGCGCGGAACGTGAGGCGGTGCGCCTGCTGGAGCGGGCCGTCGGCGTCGAGGCGAGCCGCGCGTTCCTCGATCCGCCGCAGGTCGTCGCCCGCGTCGCGCAGTTCGGCGCAGACCGTCGCGCCGGCGACCAGCACCGGCCAGCTGTAGCGGGCGTCGTCGGGCAGGCCGGGGTTGTCGAGGACGGGACGCACCGCGTCCAGGGCGGCCTCGGGGCGCCCCTCGGCGAGCGCCAGGCACGCCTCAAGCCAGAGCGTGCTGAAGTAGTCCTGGGTCTTCAGCCACTTCATCTTGAGGTTCATGATCTCGCCGGCCACGGCCAGCCGCTCGCGCGCGGTGGCGAGGTCCCCGCGCGACATCGCCACCCAGCCGGACAGGACGAGCAGCGACGTCCGGGTCGTGACGGCCGGGTCCTGCTCCATGGCGTGGTTCAGCACGGCGACGGCCTCGTCCCACCGGCCGAGCGAGACCAACGGCTCGGCCTGGTTGATGGACAGGAACGTGCCCTGCGTACGGGCCACGCCGTACTCGCGGGAGAGTTCGATGCCGCGTCCGGCGACCGCGACGGCCTCCTCGTGCCGGCCCGCGCCCTCGAGGAAGTGGGACCTGATCACGTGGCACCGGAGCATCACCCGGTGGTCGCCCGTGCTCTCCGCCGTCTTCTCGACCTCGGAGAGATGGGAGTCGTCCGCGTAGTCGATCTCGACGCAGAACCGGGTGATCAGCGCCTCCGCCTCGGCGAGGGGGTCGGTGAGCTTGCGCGCGATGGTCAGGGACTCGGCCGCCGCCCGGTGGGCCTCCTCGATGTCGGGGGTGAGTCGGACGTAGTTCCCCAGCGTGGACAGCGCCCGTGCTCGCAGCGCGGTCGGCGGGTCGGCCGGGAGCATCGACACCGCGGCCCGCAGGTCCTCGACGAATCCCGGGCGGGCCATCTGGTAGCGCATGCGGCCGCGCAGCACGAGCATCATCGCCACGCGTGCCGGGTCGCGCTCGCCGTCCCCGGCTCTGTCCCCGGATCTGTCCTCGTAGCCGACTTCGCGGAGCGCGGCGGTGACGAGCTTGATGCCGCGGTCGAACTCGCCCGCCTCGTCCGCGGCGGCCGCCGCCTTCTCCAGGACGGTGACCTGGTCCGCGCCGATGCGTTCCGCCGCGTCCGGGACCTGGTCCCACAGTTCGAGGACGCGCGACAGCATCGCGAGGCACTCGGCGTACGCGACGGCCTTGCGCGCGTCGGCGGCGGCGCGCCAGGACGCGACCAGGGCCCACGTACTGTCGTGGGCCGCCTTCCAGTGGTAGCTCAGTTCGACCCAGAGCCGTCCGGACGGGACGAGCCCGGGGTCGTTCTCCAGCGCCTCGGCGTAGCGGCGGTGGAGGCGCGTGTACTCGCCCGGCAGGAGGTCGTCGTGGACGGCCTCGCGGATCAGCGCGTGCCGGAACGCGTAGCCGTCTCCATCCACGACCAGCACGTTCGCGGCGACCGCGGGACGCAGCACGCGGGTCAGCGCGGCGTCCCCGAGCCCGGTGACGACCGCCAGCAGCGCGTGCTCGATGCGGGTGCCGCCGCCGCTCGCGTCCCGCAGGACGTCCTGCGTCTCCTCCGGAAGCCGCTGGACGCCGGCCAGCAGCAGATCGCGCAGCGACTCGGGAAGCTCGCTCGCCAGCGTCCCGTCGTCGTCGAGGAGGGCTTCGACGAACAGCGGATTGCCCTCGCTGCGGGCGGCGATGCGCTCGACGAGGCCGGACGGCGGCGGCTGGCCGAGCAGCTCGGTGACGAGCGCGCCGATGTCCGTGCGGGACAGCGGCGCGATCTCCGTCCGCCGGACGCGCTCGACCCGCTCCAGCCCGGCGAGCAGCGGACGCAGCGGATGGGTGCGGTGCAGCTCGTCCGACCGGTACGTCACGACGATCAGGACCGGCGCGGTACCGAGGTTGCGGATCAGGAAGGCCAGCAGGTCGCGGGTGGAGCGGTCCGCCCAGTGGGCGTCCTCGACGACGAGCACGACAGGGCCGCGCTCGGCCAGGCGCTCCAGCAGCGTCAGCATGACCTCGAACAGCCGTGCGCGCTCCTCGCCGGACGCGGCGTCGGACTCCGGCTCCCCGAACTCGGGCAGCAGCCGGGCGAGGCCGCCGGTGTCACCGCGCGGGACGAGTTCGGCGACGCCGTCGATGCCGACGTCGCGGACGAGGCAGCGCAGGACGGTCGTGAACGGCGCGAACGGCAGTCCGTCCGAGCCGAGCTCCAGGCAACCGCCGGTGAGGACCCGGGCGCGTCCGCCGACACGCTCGGTGAACTCGCGGATCAGCCGGGTCTTGCCGAGCCCCGCGTCGCCGCCGACGAGCACGGCCCCCGGCGCGGCGGCGAGCCCGTCCTCCAGCTCCCGCAACTCGGCCGACCTGCCGACCAGGACGGGACTCATCACACGTGGGCTCACGCCACAAGCATGCCAAACGAGTCGGACATTCCCACCTGCTTTTCACCCTGTGAGACGCCGCCCACCGGTCAGGCGGCGGCGGCTCCGAACTCCGCGGCCAGCCGCTTGTTGCCGCCGAGCACCCCGGCCCAGCCGAGCGCGCCGCCGTCCTTGAAATACGCGTCCCGCGCCTGCCCCTGATCGTCGTAGCGGACGTGCACCCACCTGTTCGTGCCCATCTGCGTGCGTCCGACGGAGATGATCGAGCCCCCGACGGCCCGGGACTTGCCGGTGAACTGGAAGGTGCCCCGCTGGATGGACAGGGAGCCCCGGTCCTCCCAGGCCGGAACGTTCACGGCGGCGGCCGAGCGGTACCAGACGTTGTCCCTCATGCGTCCTCCTCGTCGGGCTCATGTCACACCCGCATTAGATTCACCGCGCTGATCCCGGGTTCGCGGGCGATCCACGCGCCCTGCCCGACGAGGCGTCTTGCACGGCGGGCCTCGCCCGGACGGTCGAACCCGACGACCGCGCACGGCGCGGAACGTCTCCACAGACCACAGGCACGTCCGCGCTCGGCGCGGAGTAGCCACAAAGGAAAAGAGAATCATGAACAACAACATCATCGCGGCCGTTGTCGCCGGCATCGTCTTGATCATCTGTCTACTCGACGGCAGCGGCTTCATCTCCATGGTCGTCGGGGGCGCACTTTTCTTCGCCGGCTGGGAGCACGCCAAACGCGAATGGACTGACAAGAAGGCGTCCTTCGGGCACCGCGCCACCGGCCCGGTCGCCCTCACCGTCTGCGTCCTTATCGCGGTGCAGGCCGCCGACCTGAGCGGATTCGTTGGCGATGTCGCCAGGGGGTTCTGCTTCGCCATCCTCATCAAGTGCGTCTTGTTCTTCTCCAAGGACTGACGCCGTGCCTCAAGGTGAGAATCGCCAAGGCCCGTCAGCGCCCTGGCCCGGAAACGAAGGGCGGCTCTCGGGCCGCCTTTCCCTTGTCCGGCGTGCCGACCGGCCGGCACGGGCCGGGTGGCGGCTCTCCCGCTCGCCGCCACTGAGCACCCCGGGCGCGCCGCCGTCCATGAGGCACGCGTCCTCCGGCGGACTGGAACGTGCCCTGCCCAATGCTCGGCGACCCTCGATCCTCCCAGGCCGGAGCTTTCACGGCGGCGGCCGAGGAGTCGCGGTGCGCCTCACGGGTCCCCGGGCCTTGCACAGACGGCCCCACTCGGGACGATCATTAGTGACGACCGTACACGGCGCGGATCGTCCCACACACCACAGACACCTCGTGCACGGCACACCAAGAACTCACAAAGGAAAATTCACAATGCAGAAGCAGAACATCATCATCCCCGTCGCCGCCCTTTTCGTCGGCGGACTCATCGTTGCCGTCAACGGCTTCTTCGACTCCATCTTTATGGCCGTCGGAATCACCCTGTTTCTCGTGTGCTACCGGAAGAACAAGCGCGCGTGGGACAACCTCCCCAAGGGAGCGTCGGCCGAAGAGCGTCCGCTCCTCAGCACGATCATCCTCGTCGCCCTCTCCGTCGTCGCTGTCTTCTCCAGCACCGGCCGGGGCTTCGTCAGCGACATCGCCCTCGGGTTCGGCGGCACCGCCCTGCTCATGGGTCTGACCCTGTTCTTCAAGTCCAAGAAGGCCTCGAAGTAGAACCACCGAAGCTCACCCGAGCTTCGGTCCGAACAAAGGCGGCCCCCTCGGGCCGCTTTTCCTTTCCCGCGGCCCCGGCCACGCCCGGGGGCGCTGTTGACGAGACGTCCAAGCCGCGCGACGCTGACGGGTGCGGCCGCGTCGGGCTGCGTTGTCGCTGCGTTCTCGCAGGTCTTGAGGCTGGAGGTGCGACACGTGCGGTTCTCGCTCTTCTACGAGCACCAACTGCCGCGACCGTGGGGTGACGGGCAGGAGTTGAAGCTCTACCAGGACGCGCTCGACCAGGTGGAGATCGCCGACCGGGTGGGGTTCGACTACGTCTGGGAAGTGGAGCACCACTTCCTGGAGGAGTACTCGCATTCGTCGGCGCCGGAGGTGTTCCTGGCGGCGGCGTCGCAGCGGACGAAGCGGATACGGCTCGGGCACGGCATCGTCCAGTTGCCTCCCGCCGTCAACCATCCCGCCCGGATCGCCGAGCGCATCGCGACACTCGATCTGGTCTCGAACGGCCGCGTCGACTTCGGGACGGGCGAATCCAGTTCGAGCGCGGAACTCGGCGGGTTCGGCGTGCGCCGCACCGACAAGCGCGCCCAGTGGCAGGACGCGATCGACGCCGTCACCAGGATGTTCGTCGAGGAGCCGTTCGCGGGCTGGAACTCCCCCGACATCCAGATGCCACCGCGCAACGTGCTGCCGAAGACCGTCCAGAAACCCCATCCCCCGCTCTGGGTCGCGTGCTCGCGCCGGGAGACCATCCAGTTCGCCGCCCGCAACGGCATCGGGGCCCTCTCGTTCTCGTTCGTGGAACCCGAGGACGCGGCAAAATGGGTGGACGAGTACTACCGCATCCTCGCGTCGGAGGCATGCGTCCCGGCGGGCTTCGCGGTGAACCCGAACGTGACCGTCGTCCTGCCGATGATGCTGCACGAGGACGAGGCCACCGCGATCGACCGCGGCATCGACGGTGCGCACTTCTTCGCGTTCGCCCTCGCGCACTATTACGGCACCACACCGCACGATCCGGGACGCACCGACGTCTGGCAGGAGTTCCTGGACCGGCGCGACGCCCGGGGCTTCTCCCGCGAGCAGATCATCGCCAACGCCGGAACGCTCAACGTCAACGTCGGCTCCCTCCGCGGCGCCGTCGGCACGCCCGGCCAGGTGATCGAGCTGATCCGGCGCTACGAGTCGGCCGGCGTCGACCAGATCTCCTTCGTCCTCCAGTCGGGCCCGAACAAGCACGAGCACATCTGCGAGACCCTCGAACTGTTCGGGAAGGCCGTCCTCCCGCACTTCACCGAAGGCCGGGACGAACGCGAGGCGGCCAAAGCCGAACGCCTGGCCCCCGCCATCGAAGCCGCCCTCGCCCGCCGGAAGCCGGCCCGCACGGTGCCGCCCGGCTACCGCATCGACGAGGACGCGGAGGTCGCCCGCGCACGCCGCCGGAGTCGCCGTCCCGCCCGCGAGGACGTCCGCGCCGCGGGCCGCAGGCGATTCAGGCAGGGCTTCTACACACTCGTCCACGGCCGGACCGACGCCCAGATCGAACGGCGTTTCGGCCCGAACGCCCAACGCCTCTTCTTCGCAGGAATGGCCCGCGCCTACGATCCGTCCGCCTCGGGCGGTTTCACCGGCGAACTGGAGTTCCGCCTGACCAGCACGGTCGGAAAGACCAGCCGTTCGGAGACCAGCGGCTCGCAGACCAGCGGCTCCCAGACGACTTGGACGCTCCAGATCGGCAGGACCCGCGCTCGCGCTCGCCAGGGCCCGGCGAAGGACCCGGCCCTCACCCTCACGAGGGCGACGGCCGACTTCCTGCGGACTCTCGCCGGCGACGCCAACCCGGCGTCCCTCCTCATGGACGGCCGCCTGGAACTGCGCGGCGATGTCGAACTGGCGCCGCGCCTCAGCGAGATGTTCGGCGGCCCGTCCCCCTACTGAGACGGCGGTGGCCGTGGTCCCCCGATCACCACGGCCACCACTTACTCAGACGCCCGCCCACGGCGCCCGAGTTCGCGCTCCCTGGCAATTCGATCTGATCCGGGATCACCCGGCACCGACCACAGCCCGCCCACCGGCCCACGGCCTGCCTTTCCAGCGGCCTGCCAGTTCCAGGCCGGTCAGTTCCAGAGGTCGGCGAGGACGTCGTTCAGCCTGCCCGGGGAGTCGACGTGGGGATAATGCGCCGAGCTCGCGATGGACATGTGACGGGCTCCGATGCGGTCGGCGGTGACCCGTGCGCACGCCATGAGAGGGACGCCGCCGCGCTCGCGATAGAGATCGGGGGCGGACTCCCAGGCTCCGGAGACCACCAGTTTGGGGCACGGTGCCGCTCGCAGGGCGGGCAGGGGGATCCCGGCCTCCCAGCACACACGTTCACGCAGGGCGGTGGCGGCCGCGCGCAGCCGTCGCCCGCTCTCCTCCATCGGCGCCGCGCCGACCGACTCGGCCGCCGAGCGCAGGTACTCCTCCGGCGTCATCTCGGGGAGGTCGGCGTATGCGGCACGGTTGGCGCGCAGCGCCGCCGCCACATCCGGATGGTCGGCCGCCGCCTGGTAGCAGCCGGGTTCGATCAAGGTGAGCGACCGCACCGCCTCTGGCATGCGGGCGGCGGCGATCATGACGCCGACTCCGCCGTAAGAGTGGCCGACCAGGTGCGCGCCGCCGTACCCGAGCAGTTCGGCGATGTCGTCGGCATCGGCGAGGTAGTCGGCGGGGAACGGCTCGCCCGCGTCGGGACTGTCGCCGTACCCGCGCCGGTCCATCAGCAGCAGCCGGAAACGGCCGGCGAGCGGACGCTGGGCGCCGAACCCGTACACCGGGTCGTCGCCCCAGCTGGTCGAGCCGTGCACGAAGATCACGCGCGGCGCCGCCTCGGGACCCAGCGCCGTCACATGGACGTCGCCCGGCAGCGCCCCGTTCGGGCGGAACATACACCCCTCCTCAACGATGTGCTAAACGATGTTCAATACACATTGAACACTGTATAGAAGAGCTGAGCGGCGATAGTCAAGCCGGTACGGTGATCCCGTGCCATCCACAGAGACGCCCGGCGGGTCGGTCTGGCTGCGTCCCGAACGGCCTCCGCGCGACCGTCGGCTCAGCCGGCACCGGGTCGTCGACACGGCCGTCGCCGTCCTGGACGCCGAGGGGCACCGCGGGTTGTCCATGCGCAGGATCGCCGCCGAACTCGGCGTGACCGCCGGTTCGCTGTACTGGTACGTCCGCACGAAGGACGACCTGCTGGAACTGGCACTGGACCGGGTGCTCGGCGAGGTCGACGCCGACCTGGACGAGCCGGACTGGCGGCACGCGCTCGCCACCCTGGCCCGGAGCAACCGGGCGATGCTGCTGCGGCACCCCTGGGCGCTGTCGGAACTGACCGTCCGCCCGAACCTCGGGCCGAACGCGCTGGCGCTCGCGGAGACCGGCCTGCGACAGCTGGCGAGCACCGGTTTCGCCGACGAGGACCTGGACGCCGCGATGGCCATGATCAATGACCACGTGGTCGGCGCGGTCATCGCCGAGGTCGCCTGGCGGGACGCCCTGGCGCGCATGGACGAGACCGGAACCGACTGGAGCGAACGCGTCCCCGCCTATCTGCAGGAGATCACTGACCGCCACCCGATGCTGTCCCGCCGGATGGCCGCTGCCACCAAACCCGACGTGGAACGCGAAAGCGAGCGACGCTTCGAGTTCGCCCTGACATGCCTCCTGGACGGCTTGGCCGCACGCCGCCCCACATGACCGGCCCCTGACAACGCCGCTCTCCCCACTCCTCTCCCGAAGATCACTGGTCCGGCCGGCGAGGCGAGCAACCCAACGCGGACGGCAGACACGGCGTCCGGTCAGCGGGAACCCTCGCTCCCGGGGCCCTTACCGGCCAGGAACTCGGCTACTTGGCGGACGGGCGTCCGGCGACGAGATCGCTCAGCCGGTCACCGAGCCGCTGGACGGGCAGCCGGTACCGGCGTTCACGGACCCGCGCCCGCTTCTCCTTCCGCGAGCCGGGCGAGTACCGGCGCCGCGCCCAGGGCGAGTCCGGGCGTGCCAGCCGGACCGCCCCGGCCAGCGCGACCACGCCGACGAAGAGCCCGAGGACGCCCGTCCAGATCTTGCCCTTGAGCAGGGCGATCACGGCCAGGCAGGCATTGAGCGTGAGGGCGAGGACGATGACCCACAACCCGTCCCCGGCGACCTCGTCCGCCCCCAGCGGCCGGAGCCCCAACAACAGCAACCCGCACAGGGCGACGGTGACGAACACGACCTCGACCGACAGGCGGCCCTGCTCACTCCAGTAGACGTCCCGCAGGTAGAACACCAGTGCGAACTCGTCCAGCACCAGGGCCGCGCCGACCCCGAACAACGCGGCGGCCGTCGCCGCCCACCCGGACGCCCCGTCCTCGATGGCAAGCCCGCCGACACCGCCGACGCACATGAACACGAGGCCGAACACGGCGTGGTGGATGTGCTGCCCGCCCGGCGCGACGTTCCCCGGCCACCACCGGACCTGCCGCCGGATCATCCGCACGCTGAACCTGATGAAGAGGAACCCCGCGATGAACGCCAGCAGAAAGCAGAACAACCGGAGCCGACCGGTGTCCGCGATCTCCCGTATGAACCACTCCCCCATACCGGGCCACCTTCCCGCCTGCGGGCAAAGCAAGCCCGCCCCGGGCCAAGGCAAGCCCGCACTCGGCGGTCGCCTACCGAAACTCCGCTCTCAGCAGCGCCCACACGCTTTTCCCCTCGAACTCCACCCGAACTCCATGCTCCTCGGACAGGAAATCGATAATCCCTCGGCCCCATCCACCCGGGTCCGGAACGTCATCGCCCAGCGGCCGTTCTGGCATAGACAGGTCGGGCTCGGAAGCCCGCGGCCTCTGCGACGAGCAATCCCACACCTCTACCCGGATGCCGTCCCCGGCGAGAGCCATCCGCAAGGTGACCGGCTTGTGGGGCGTGGCGCGCACCGCGTTCGTGAGCAGCTCCGACGCGATGAGCACGGCGGCCTCCACGGTCTCCTCCGCGAGCCCCCACTGAAGCGCCTGCGACTCGACGATCAGCCGCCCCTGCTGGACGACGTCCGGCGTGGCCAGAAATCCCCGCCGCAGGGCCCAAGGCCCCGCCACCGTCCTTTCCACTCGAACCAGAGAGAGCCCGTTATGTCGAACTCACCCTTTCTGGACCGCCGCCTGAAGATCATCCCCTTCACCACTCCCGTCGCTCGTCGTGTGCAATCAGCCACACATCGTGGGACTTTCTGGCTACCGTCGGAAGTGGGACCGGCTTTATCCAACTCGATACTTCCGGAGGGCAACTCATGGTGAATCGGAAGCAGCTCGACCCGACCGAGTCCGTGGCCGCGCTTTTCGGGGCAAAAGCTCCGAAAGCTCCGGGACGAAGCCGGACTTTCCCAGGCCCAACTCGCAGAAGCCGTCAACTACTCGAACGACACGATCTCCAAGGTGGAGACCGCCGCCCAGGCCCCGTCCGCCGAACTCGCCACGCGCCTCGACGCCCACTTCGGCACCGGCGACACCTTCCAGGAACTCCAGCCCCTCGCCGCCAAGGAGGGCACCCGACCTTCTTCCGCCCCTACGCCGACCTGGAGAACACCGCCAAGGCGGTTCGCGTCTACGAGCCCGTCGTCGTCACGGGCCTGCTTCAGATCGAGGAGTACGCCCGTGCAGTCCTGATGCCGGGCCAGTACACGAATGCGATCGACTTGGCGGTCGACGCACGCATGAACCGGCAGGAGGTCCTGCGGAGGAAAGAGCCTCCCTGGGTGGTGATCGTCATGCTCGAGTCGGTGATCCGGACGGAAGTCGGCAGCAAGGAGATCACTAAGGCCCAACTCGCTCGCGTCCTGGAACTCTCCCAGGAGCCCAACATCAACATCCTGGTCGTCCCGGACGGATCACAGGTCTTTCCCGCGGCGGGCTTCACCCTATTCACCCTGGCGGACGAACCCGAGATCGGGTTCGTGGAGAGCGCGGGCGGCACCGGCCGGGTGATCGAACTAGGCTCTCAGGTGGAGGAACTTCGACGATTGTGGGACTTGATCGGCAGCTCCGCTCTGACCGATTCGGCCTCACGTGATCTGATCCGAGAGGTGATGGAGGGTCTGTGAACGATCTGAAGCGCATCGCATGGCGCAAGAGCAGTCACAGCAGCCAAGAGGGCGGCACATGTGTCGAGGTGGCCAACCTCAGCACCACCGTCGCCGTCCGAGACAGCACCGACCCGGCCGGGCCGATCCTCCGGTTCGGCCGTCCCGCCATCGCCGGGCTCGTCGGACGCATCAGGGCCGGCGAACTCGACCGATGACCGTCCCCCTCAACGGCCCCCTCTCCGGAGGGGGCTTTCGTTCGGAGATCGGCGGGATACCGGGGCGGGCGAGGGTGGCGAGATGAACATCGTCGTGGACGACCTGTCCCGTCCGGAGATCGCCGCGTTCCTCAACGATCACGTTCGGGAGATGCGGGCCATCACGCCGCTGGAGAGCAAGCACGCACTCGACCTCGACGCCCTGCGCGAACCCGAGGTCACGTTCTGGTCGGTGATGGACGGCCAATCGGTGGTGGGGTGCGGCGCCATCAAGAAGCTGGACGCCTTCCACGCCGAGTTGAAGTCGATGCGGACGGCACCGACGCGCAAACGGAGTGGGATCGCGTCCTCGCTGATGGAACACATCCTTACCGAGACCAAGCGCATGGGGTTCACCCAACTGAGCCTGGAGACCGGATCCGCCGAGTTCTTCCTCCCCGCAAGGAAGCTGTACGAGAGGTTCGGCTTCACCTACTGCGCTCCCTTCGCGGACTACAAGCCCGACCCGAACAGCGTCTTCATGACACGCCCGCTTTAGCGATCTTGCACTTCTCCGACTATCCGAGAGGCCTTACCACTGTCACCTAGGAATCCGGGCTGGCTCAGACACACAGTGCAACTGTTCGATAGCATTGAGTCATGTGTTCGACCGATGGGATCGATGTGGCGTCGATGTCCACCAGTGAGCTGGTGGACGCGGCGGCGACGATCGCGGCCGAACTCACCCTCCGGGACGCGCCCGACTCCCCAGCAGAGTGCATGCGCGATGCCGAGACCCTGGCCCGAGCAACCGACCTGCACGAAAGCGCCTTGGCTGGGCTGATCGGCCGGGTGGACGCAGCCGGTGAGATGCGCCGCTGGGGTTACCCGTCCGCCCGCAGTTGGCTGCGCTCGCGGCTCGGCATGCGCGAGGCCCGCGCCAAGGAACGCCTCAACCTGGCCCGGCAGCGCCACCGCCTCCCCAACGTCACCACACGACTCGCCCGCGGGGAACTCTCCTACGGCTACGCCGCCACCATCGCCACCGCCGTCGCCCGCCTGAACGACGCCGACTGCACAGCCGCGGAAGAGATCCTCCTCGACCTGACCCGGCAAGGCTTCTCCGCCGGAAAGATCGCCGCCTTCGGCGACCGCATCACCGACCTGATCGCCGAACGCGACGGCACCGAAACCCCTGATGAAGACTCCCGGCGAGGCTACGAACGCTCCTGGATCGACTCCACCCGCTCCCTGGACGGCGGCCGCCACCTCAAAGGCTGGCTCAACGCCGAGGACGCCGCCGTCTGGGACGGCACCCTCGCGCCGCTGGCCAAGCCCGCGGGTACCGACGACCCCCGAGATCTGTCCGAGCGGACTGCGGCGGCACTGATCAGTGTTCTGTCAGGCGGGCACAAGGCCACCAAGGTCACCGTCATCTGTGACCTGAACACCCTGACAGGCGGATCCGTCCCAGCGCGCCTCACCGACGGGACACCGATCCCGGCCGAGCAGGCCCGCCGTATCGCCCTGTCGGCCGGTGTCTCTCCACTCATCCTGGGACGCGGCAACATCCCGCTCTACCTGGGGCACCGGGAGCGGTTCGCCTCCCCAGGCCAGCGCCGTGTACTGGAGACGCTGTACGCCACATGCGCGGTCGAAGGCTGCGAAGTCCCCGGGACATTGTGCGAGGCCGACCACGTCGATGGCTGGGCGCTCGGCCACAGCCCCACCGACATCGACAAACTCGCCCTTACATGCGGTTGGCACAACCGCTGGAAGGCGGCCAACCCCGCGCATATCCACATCGCCAAGGGACGGGACGGGCGCTACATCTACCACGTCCGGCCACCGGACGCCCCTGGTCCACCGCCACAGACGCCGCGCGCCACGGACCTGTGGAGTCCGGCAGCAAACCACCGGGTTCGGCTACGGCCTCGCCGACTCCAGCCCGGCCCCGCCCGCGGCCGACGACAGGCAGCCGGCCCCTGAACCATCCGCGACGGATCACCGCCGAAGCTTCATCGAACGCTCACTCGTCAACCTCACTGACCACCGAGATCACCCGAAGCTTTCATCGAAGGCGGTTGACGGCCGATACACGCGAACTCAACAACGCGCGGCGTCACGTGGGACTCGGAAATCATCTGGGCGCGGCATCACGTGGACGCGGAAATCACCCGAACACGGCATCATCTGGGCGCGGAGAATCACCCGGACACGGCACCACCCGGACACGGCACCACCCGGACACGGCACCACCCGGACACGGCACCACCCGGACACGGCACCACTCGGACACGGCACCACTCGGACACGGCAACGTCGACCAGCCCGCCAAGGCGCTGCCCAAGCTCGCCAAGGGGCGGAGAGACCAAGGAGCAGATCGGCTCCACGGCCTCCGTCTCCACCGCGACCAGCAGATCGGCGAGATGATCGCCGAGGCGATGAGCAAGGTGGCAAGGAAGGCACGAGGAAGGCGTCATCACGGTCAAGGAGAGCCAGACCTTCGGTCTGGGAGTTCGAACTGACCGAGGGGATGAGCTTCGGCAAGGGACACCTGACAAGGGCCACATGACAGGGGCTACATCTCGCATCACGTGGTGACCGCCTCCGTCTCGGCAGTCGAGGGGCTATCCGGCTGTCGGACGGGTGCAGTGCAGCCCGGGGACGAACGTAAATGGACGCGGTCCTGGAGGACTCGTCCATCCTTATCACTGAGGGCAAGCTGATCGTCCAGGGCAAGGCGTCGGTCAACCAGGATCCGCTGCACGTCCTCAAGGGCGTCATGCAGGACGGCAAGCCGCTGCCGATCATCGCGGAGGACGTCGAGGGCGAGGCGCTGGCCACCCTGGTCGTCAACAAGATCCGCGGGATCTTCAAGTCCGTCGCCGTGAAGGCGTCGGGCTCCGGCGACCACCGCACGGCCACACCCCCCGTAACACCGCCACGCCCCGCAACACCGCCAAGCTGACTGGGACGGTGTTGTGGCCCTCGCGGAGGTTGAGCCCGTGGATTTTCTGGAAGGCGTTTGCACCAGGGCAGCGGGATCGGGACCTCGATGTGGCCGCGGGTGGAGCCTGCGCTGCGTGAGTTGGAGGCTCCGGGGCCGCGGGGGGTTGTCGGTCGTGGGCGGTTTAATTTCGGGATGGCTGCACCAGATCTTGCGCGGCGGCTGCCCTCTATCGCGGTCGTCCGGGCGTTGAGTCAGTCGTTCGCCGTTCTCGACGCGGTCCTGAGTGCGGACGGGGACGCCACCTACGCCTTCGATGGGCGGTGGGCGGAGGACGAGGAACTCGCCTCGATGGACAACGGCAGCGGCGACGAGTACTCGATCGTCTTCTCTCCGGCCGGCGCCTTCGTCCGCGGGTTCGACCACGAGTCCCCCATGAGCCCGTACGCCGGTGAAGACCACGAGCTGTGGCCTGGCCTGGTCGAGTCGGTCCCGGAGCGGTTCGCCGGCCAGGCCGCCGAACCGGCCTTCAGCGACGAGGACGGCTTCCTGGTGGCCACCGTCTGCCTGTGGCGGCTGCACGACGATCCGGCATGGCGCACCGGCGATATCGAGTTCCCTCCAGAGGAGGAGAGCACGGACCCCGACGGATCGGACCGGCTGTTCACCCTCCTGGCCGAGGGCACTCCCGGTGCCTACTGCGCCTACGCCGCCGACTACTTCGAGGTCTCCCCCGATCCCGCCGCTGTGAAGGACGTCTTCGAACACCGTCCCCTGACCGACGGCCTCGTCCGGCGGCTCAACCCGCACGTCGATCTCGCCTCCCTAACCGAAATCCTCGGTGCCATCGGCTATCCCGTCGCCGGAGAGAGCGCCTAGCCGGATGAGGGCGGCTCCCCTGCCGCAATCACCCTGTCGGGGTGTGCCGGTATCGGAAGCCTGGCCGGACGTGCTGCACTCGGGGCTTCGGCACCGGGCCGGGTTGTCGGCCGCCCGCCCTGCGGGCGGTGGGGG
>NZ_SMKH01000568.1 GCF_004348515.1 Actinomadura sp. KC345
CACAGTCGCCTTGACGATGTCTCGAGCATCGCGCGAATCCCGGATCTGGAATCGGGGTTCTGCCTGACGTGCCCGGCACAGTTCCCGCGGTTCTGATTCAACTGGGTGCCGCGCCCCCGGGGCAACCCCTTTACGGGGCCGCCCCGGGGGTTCAGCGGGCGAACAGGGACGCGTACACGGTGCGGTCGCCGTCGGTGACGATCTGCCCGGCCAGGTGCGGGGCGGTGACCGTGGACTGCCAGGGCCGCACGCCGGGCGCGAGGCCGAGCAGCGCGTAGCCCTCGGGGTCGAGGGCGTGCGCGGCGCGGTGCAGGTCCGCGTCGTCCCAGCGAAGGGTCCCTCCCCGGGGCAGGGTGAGGGGGATGTCGTGGTTCTCCAAGTGGGCCAGGAATGTGGGGGTGTCCATGATTGTTCGCCTCCGCAACCATGGAGTGTAGGAATGATCGGGAGCGCCCCGACACTCATTTTCCGGCGGCTCAGCGGCCCGCCGCCACAGGCGCCGCGGCGGCGGGCGCGGCGGGCGCGTCCGGGCGGGACGCGGCGCGCTGGGCCAGGTACGCGCCGGTCAGGACGATGCCGCCGCCGAGCATCTGGACGGGCGTGAGGCGCTCGCCGAGGACCGCCCAGGCGATGAGCGCGGCGGCCACGGCCTCGGTGTAGCAGATGGCGCCGCCGACCTGCGCCGGCAGCCGCTGCAGGCCGGCGACGCCGGCGAGGTAGGCCAGGACGGTGCTGACGACGCCGATCCAGGCGACGAGCGTCCAGCCGGGCGCGGTGAACCCGGCGACGGGGACCTGGGCGGGCAGCACGTCCCAGGGCAGCGCCCACGGCGCGGCCAGCGGGACGAGCGCGGCCGCGGCGACGGCGGTGCCGGACGCGGTGATGACCAGCGGGTCGACCCGCCCGGCGAGGCGGTCGACGATGAGGAAGTAGCAGGCCTGGCCGGCGGCGGCGCCGAGCCCGGCGAGCAGGCCGACCGGGTCCAGGGACAGGCCCGACCACACCTGCACGACCAGCGACAGCCCCGCCATGGCGACCGCGACGCCGCCGGCGGCGGTGCGGTGCACCCGGACGCGCCGCACCAGCCTCAGCCACGCCAGCACGATGACCGGGCCGCTGAACTCCAGCAGGATCGCCACCCCGACCGGCAGCCGCGACGCGGCCACGAAGTAGCACGCCTGGCAGCCCGCGACGCCCGTCAGCCCGTACAGGACCAGGCGGCCGGCGTGGGGGCGCAGGCCGCGCGCCGCCGACCGTCCCCGCAGGACCACCACGGCGGGGACCAGGACCAGCGCCGCGGTCGCGATCCGCAGCCACACCGCCTGCAGGGGGCCGAGACCGGCCTCGATGAGCGCCTTGCCGAACGGCCCGGACGCGCCGAAGCACACCGAGGAGACCAGCACCAGGCCCACGCCCCAGGCGCGCGTGCGCGCCCGCCCGTCCGCCGACCCCACTGCTCCCC
>NZ_SMKH01000569.1 GCF_004348515.1 Actinomadura sp. KC345
ATCTCGTCCAGCCCGAACGTCTTGTAGAGGCCGCGGAGCAGGTCGTACGGCGGAAGATCGCCCGACTCCAGCGCGTCCAGGTTCGGCCGGAGCTCCGCGTCGATCCAGCCGCGCACCGCGTCCCGGATCATCAGATCTTCGTCGGACCACTCGATCATGCTCGTTCTCGCCTTCCTGCCGGGTGAATCGCCACCATCCAAGCAGAGAGTGCAAGCGAGCGCTTATTCGGGTGGTGTGGACGCGCTCAGCCGGCCACGTTCACGACGTCGGCGATGACGCCGCCGCCCGCCGTGAGCCGGCCGGCGGCCGGGCTGTCGTAGACGACCAGGAGGCGGAATCCCGCTCCGTTCGGCTCGTCCAGGACGGCGATCCCCTCGGCGTGGTCGTCGCCCTCGCCGTAGGGGAGGTCGCCCAGCACCTCCAGCTCGGCGGACGTGACGATCTCGGGCGCGTCGGCCGTGGCCGCGTTCCGCCACCGCACGACCCGCACCGGCCCGTCCAGGTCCATGCTCGGGCCGGTGAGGACGAGCAGGTCGTCGCCGTGCGGGCACAGGTCCCGGATGCCGAGGCCGCCGAGGTCCATGAAGTGGGTGCGGTAGAGCGCGCCGTCGTCCCCCACGGGGAGCAGCCGCAGGCGCCGCGGATCACCCGGGTCGGTGTCCGGGCGGATCTCGATGAGGACCGCCCAGCCCCGCAGGACCGGTCCGCGCAGGCCGACGTAGAGGCGGTCGCCGTGGGCCGCGACGCCCTCGATGTCGATGCCGTTGTCCTTGCTCGGGATCGCCAGGAACGGCGCCAGGTGCGGGTCGTCCTCCAACAGGTCGGTGATGGAGTCCTTGTCCATCCCGAGCACGGCCGCGGTGCGGTCCCCGTCCGCGGCGACGATCTCCGGCAGTCCGTCCTCGCCGTCGACGAGGGGCAGCCGGGCCAGGATGAAGCGGTTGTCCTCGCGCACGACCGTGGCGAGCCGCTTGCGGGACTTGCGGCCGCCGTGCTCCGGCTTGATCTTCTTGCGCTTGAGGCTGTGCGAGCCGATCGCCCAGAGCCAGCCGTCGCCGCGGGCCAGCCCCTCGATGTCGGCCTCCTGGTCGGCGCCCGCGGGGAGCGGGACGAGGTCGGCGAGCCGCACGGTCAGCTGCCCGCCGTAGCCGGTGACGCGCCCGTCCTCGCCGGCGAGGGCGGTCAGCCGTTCGACGGTGGCCGTCTCGTCGCCGGCCACCCAGAGGCAGCGGCCGTCCTGGCGCACGGCGGACAGGTTGGTGTGCGTCTCGGCGTCGCGGCTTTCCTCCGCGAAGTGCAACTCGATTCGGCGCTCGACATCCATTGGGGGATGGTCCCATACGGGGGAGGGCGGCCGCTTCGGTGGAACGGTCCGCAACCGGCCGTCAGGCGTCCCAGACGACGTCCAGGCGCGGCGGCCTGCGGAACACGAGGCCGTGC
>NZ_SMKH01000570.1 GCF_004348515.1 Actinomadura sp. KC345
GGCCGCGACCACGAACAGGATCGCCGCGGCGGCGGGCATCTCGCCCGGCTCGCTCTACCAGTTCTTCCCGAACAAGGAGGCGATCGCGGAGGCGCTCGCCGACCGGTTCAGCACGCAGATGGGCGGCTTCTCCTTCTGACCCGGCCCGGCGGTCAGCTCCGCCCCGCCCGGATCCGTGGAGTCACAGTGAATTCACGGTGGAGTCACGGACGCCGATACCCGGTCTCGGCGAGCGCCTCGCCGAGCAGGCGGACGGCCTTCGAGCCCGTCCGATCCGGATTGGGTGAGGACCCGGGCAGCCTGACCCCGGGCTCCGACAGCGCCGCGTGTCACGGGTAGCGCCACAGGCGGGTGGCGCCGCTCGTGGTGCCGGCGGCCGCGGCGAGCATGCGGCCGTTGGGGGCGAAGGCCACCGCGGAGACCTCGGCGGTATGGCCGCTCAGTGTGGCGATGGGCTTCTTCGTGCGTGTGTCCCACAGGCGGACGGAGCTGTCCTTGGAACCGCTGGCGAGGACCCGGCCGTCCGGACTGAACGCCAGGCAGGTGACCTCCTCGCGGTGCCCCTCCAGGACCGCGGGCTCCTCGGCCACGGCGGCGGCGTCCCAGAGCAGGACGTCCCGGATGCCGGCTCCGGCGACGAGCGAGCCGTCCGCGGAGAACTCCACGTGGAGGGGCTGGTCGCGGCCCGACGACGTACCGGTCAGGCGGCCGGACGCCAGGTCCCAGATCTCCAGCTTCCTCCCGCCGCAGCCTCCGAGGTGCCGCCCGTCCGGGCTGAACTCCAGGATGTCGGGGACGCTGGCCAGGGGGGTGATGTCGCGGACGGACCGGCCCGTGGCGACGTCGAGGATCCGCACCGTCAGGTCGCGGGCCCGCACGGCCATCGTCCGCCCGTCGGGGCCGAGGCCCACCGCGGAGAACGTCCCGGGCATCCGGCGGGTGACGCGGCCGGTCGCGGCGTCCCGCAGTTCGATGCCCGCGTCGGTCATGCCGGCGGCGACCCGCGCGTCCCCGCTCAGCACCGGTTTGCCGGTGTTCGTGAACGCGTCGCCGACCTCGGTGGAAGCGCCCCGCCCGGTGGTGAGGTCCCAGCGCCAGATCTCCTCGTATCCGGCTCCCACGAGGGTCCGGCCGTCGGCGGTGAAAGCGATCTGGAACATGGCGATCGGTCCGCCGGGCAGCAGCTGGGACGCGGCGGGCGCGGTGAGCGGCGTGGGCGGGAACGTCTTCGCCTTGCTCTCGCCGGACGGCCACAGCAGGACGGCCGCCGGGGCGGCCACCGCGGCCACCGCCGCTGCGGCCGCTCCCGCGATGACGGCCCGGCGGGGGACGCCGCGGGCGGCACTGTGGGCGGCACTGCGGGAAACAGGGCGCGGCGGCGCGGCGGCCAGGTGGGTGCCGAC
>NZ_SMKH01000571.1 GCF_004348515.1 Actinomadura sp. KC345
CTCCCGAACCATCCCGGGCTCCCGAACCACCCCGGGCTCCCGAACCACCCCGGGCTCCCGAACCACCCCGGGCTCCCGAACCACCGCAGAGCGCCGAGCCATTGGCGAAGGCGGAACCGCCGTGGCCTGAGCCGCCGCAACCCGAACCGCGACCTTTCGACTCACCGCGGCCGGAGCCGGAGCGTGCTGAAGCAGAGCGCGCTGAAGCAGAGCGCGCTGAACCGGGGCGTTCCGAACCGGAGCGCGCGCACCAGGAGGCGGCGGCGCTCCCCCTGGGCGCGCCCCCCGGCCGGCGCCACGCTGCCAGCCGGCAGCCTGCCGGAGTCGCGATGCGGCTCCCCCATGGAGCCCGCCTCTGGCGCTGGACCGGCGACGGTGAGGAGACGCCCCTCGCGGTCTACGACGCCATCGGCGGCGTCTGGGCGCCGGTAAGGGCGGACGCCGTTCCCGCTCCGCGAACCGAGTGAAGTACCGTTCGGCTACCGTTCAGTACGGCCCCCGCCCCGCGGACGTGAAAGTGGACCCCGAGTGGACTGGAACGACTTCGCCAAACGGCTGACGCTGGAGCTCTCCCGGCTGCCGGTCACGTCGTTCCTCATCGTGCAGGGGCCCAGCGGGCTGCCCTACGTGCAGGCGATGAGGGCGGAGGGCGTGCTCGACTCGGAGGCGGTCAGCAGCGCGTTCCTGCCCCGTCCGCTGGCCCCTCGGCAGGAACGGCGGCTGAGGTCGCTGGGCTGGGAGCCGCCGGACGAGGAGGAGCGCAAGAACTGGTGGCACCAGTTCCCGCTGCGCGATCGCGGCGGTGCCCGCGCCGCGGCCGAGCATCTGGAGGCGTGCGCGCTCCTCGCCGGGTTGATGGTCGGCGCGTTCCGCGACGTCTACCGCGTCGAATCGCCCCTCGAACTCGTCTACCAGGCGAGCCGGTCCGGACCCGAGGGCGGGCCGCTGGCGCTGCCGGGCCTCGGCATCCCGCTGGCCGTCCCCGACGCCGACGCCCGCCCGGCCTCCTCCGCGCGCGCCCCCCGGCCGTCCGGCTCCGCGCTGGAGAGGGCGCTCGCCGAGGCGCGCGAACGCGGCGACCAGCACGCCTACCTGGAACTTCTCGCGCGCGCGGTCCTGTACCTGCCCGCTCCCGGTGATCCCGGGGCCGCCGAGCACCAGTTCGCCACGGCCCAGTTCGGGGACGGCACGTTCGTGCTGGCGTTCACCTCGCCCGAGGCTATGGATCGCTCCCTTCAGGGGCAGGCGGTCCACCACCGGGAGGCGTCGCTGTCGGAGCTGTCCCGCCATTGGCCGCATCCCGACTGGCAACTCGCGGTCAACCCCGGCCTCCCGAGCGCGTCCTACC
>NZ_SMKH01000572.1 GCF_004348515.1 Actinomadura sp. KC345
GTGCAGGGCGCCGCCGAGGAGGCGGACCCGTTCGGTGAGGCCGGTCAGGCCGTGGCCGCCGGACGGCAGCAGCGGCGGCCCGCCGGGTGGGGGCTCGTTGGTGACCGTGACCGTCACCCTGCCGCCGGGCCCGTCCCGCCCGGCGGGTTCGGTGTGGCGGGTCAGGCGGACGGTGACGGTGGCGCCCGGGGCGTGCTTGGCGGCGTTGGTGACGGCCTCCTGGACGACGCGGTGGGCGGCGAGCGCGACCATCGGCGGCAGATCCGGCAGATCCGGCAGACCGGCGTCGGCCCCGTCGGCCCCGGCGTCGTCGGCGTCGTCGGCGGCGTCGGCGGCGAGGTGGACGGGGATGCCGGACGCGCGGGCGCGTGCGACGAGTTCGGCGATGCTCTCACGGGCGGGCCGGACCGGCGCCGCGTCCGTCGCCGTGCCGCCTGCCGCCGCGCCGCCGGCGGCCGCGTTCTCGGTGGCCGTGCCGTCCGGGAAGGGGTCGCCGGGCGGGGTGGCGTCGCGCAGGACGCCGATGATCTCGCGGAGCTGGTCGGTGGCCTCGGCCGCTCCGGCGCGCAGCTCGGCGGCGGCTTCGCGGTGCCGGTCGTCCAGTCCGGGCGCGACCTGAAGGGCTCCGGCGCGGACGGCCAGCAGGGCGAGTTCGTGGCCGAGGGAGTCGTGCATGTCCTGGGCGATGCGGGCGCGTTCGCGGAGGCGTTCCCGCTCGGCGATGATGCGCTGCTCGTGCTCCAGGCGCTCGGCGCGTTCCCAGCCGGCGTGCAGGAGTTCCTGGTACTGGCGCCAGTAGCGGCCCATCAGCCAGGGCAGGACGCCCAGCAGCACCAGCCAGACCGTGGAGGGGAACCAGGTGGTGACGGCCAGTCCGCGGGCGACCGACAGCAGCGCGCCGGTCACGAACACGGCGGTGAACCCCCACAGCAGCGGCTGCGCGCTGGTGGTGGTGCGCCTCCCGGCGAGGTAGGCCAGGACGGGCATGGCGAACGCGAAGTTGCCGTGCACGCCGGTCAGCGCGGTGGGGATGAGGAGCGCCGCCGCGGGCCAGGTGCGCGACACCGCGATCGCGGCGGCGAGGGCGGCGAGGCCGGCCGCCTGCAGCCGCCACGAGACCAGGTGGGGCGCGAGCGGCGAGATCATGCCGACGACGACGGGGAAGGCCAGTACCGGGTACAGCAGGGCGTCCTTGACCAGCGAGGTCCGGTCGGGCCGGCGGACGGCCTCGCGCAGCGCCCGGGGCCGGGTGGTACGTGCGGCGGCGCGGGCTCGGGCCGCGGCCGCGGCGCCGGCGCGCCGCACCGGCCCGGTGCCCGGAGCGGTGCCCGGG
>NZ_SMKH01000573.1 GCF_004348515.1 Actinomadura sp. KC345
CAAGGAGTACCAACACGTGACACTGGTGAACGACGCGGCGCCCGCAGTGCGGCCCACAGGTCGCAAGTTCCGCGCCTTCACGGCGAAGCACCTTGACGAGTTGACCGCTCGCGCCGGGCTGTCGCCCGCGCAGCGGCTCGCGACCCGGGCGGTGGCCACGGTGTTGCCGTTCCGGACGAACGCCTACGTCATCGAGGAGCTGATCGACTGGTCGGCCGCGCCCGACGATCCGATCTACCGGCTGGTGTTCCCGCAGGAGGACATGCTCCCGCCCGAGGACGTCGCGCACCTGTCGGACCTGCTGAGCCGTCGGGCGCCCAAGGCCGAGGTCGAGGCCGCCGCCCACGAGGTGCGGATGAAGCTGAACCCGCACCCCGCCGGTCAGATGGAGCTGAACGTCCCGAGTTTCGGCGACGGCAGGGTCCCCGGGATGCAGCACAAGTACGACGAGACCGTGCTGTACTTCCCCAAGCAGGGCCAGACGTGCCACGCGTACTGCACGTACTGTTTCCGCTGGGCCCAGTTCGTCGGCGAGCCCGACCTGAAGATGGCCGGGGACGAGCCCGCCGCGCTGCGCGACTACCTGGTCGCGCATCCCGAGGTGACCAGCGTCCTGTTCACCGGCGGCGACGCCATGATCATGGGCGAGCCGGTGCTGCGCCGCTACATCGATCCGCTGCTGGACCTCGACCAGCTCGAATCGATCCGCATCGGCACCAAGTCGCTGGCCTACTGGCCGCAGAAGTTCGTCACCGATCCCGACGCCGACGCGATGCTGCGGCTGTTCGAGCGGGTCGCCGAGTCCGGCAGGAACCTGGCGTTCATGGCGCACTTCACCCACCCGCGCGAGCTCGAACCGCTCATGGTCACCGAGGCGTGCCGCCGCATCCGCGACACCGGCGCGGTCATCCGCACCCAGGCGCCGCTGATCCGGACGATCAACGACGACGCCGGGTCCTGGGAGACGATGTGGCGCGTCCAGACCCGGATGGGCCTGGTCCCGTACTACATGTTCGTCGAGCGCGACACCGGGCCGCAGGACTACTTCGCGGTGCCGCTGGCGCAGGCGTACGAGATCTTCCGGGACGCCTACAAGAACGTCTCCGGCCTCGCGCGCACCGTCCGCGGCCCGTCCATGTCCGCGACCCCGGGCAAGGTCTGCGTGGACGGCGTCGTCGACCTGGCCGGGGAGAAGGTGTTCGCGCTGCACCTCATCCAGAGCCGCGACGCCGACCTGGTCGGCAAGCCCTTCTTCGCCCGCTACGACCCCGACGCGGTCTGGCTCGACGACCTGAAACCGGCCTTCGCCGACCGCTTCCCCTGG
>NZ_SMKH01000574.1 GCF_004348515.1 Actinomadura sp. KC345
TCTAAGCCAGTCGATCAAGACAGGGACCGCGTTCGCGTGCCATCCTCCCCGATCGACGCCCTGGTCCGCCACTGCGAGGGCGTCGTCCTGCCATGTCCCGTCACCGACCTTCCCGGCCTGCCGGTACTGGTGGAGGTGCTGGACCGCATTCCCGATCCGCGGCGTCGCCGCGGCCGCCGGTACCGGCTCGGCCCCATGCTGGCGTTGTGCCTGGTCGCCGTGCTCAGCGGCGCCACCAGCCTGGCCAAGATCGGCAGGGTCGCGGCGGAACTGGACGTACGGGTGCTCGCCGAGCTGGGGTTGCCGGCGGCACGGCCGGTCGTGACCACGCTGGGGCGGCTGCTGGCCCGCCTGGACGGCGACGCCTTCGACGAGGTGATCGGGGCCTATCTGTCGGCTCTGGTCCACGACCCCGACGCGGGGTACCAGGCCAGGCCGGAGGCGGTGGCGGTGGACGGCAAGACGCTGCGGGGCAGCCGCCGCCCGGACGGGACGGTGACGCACCTGCTGGCGGCGGCCCTGCACGACGGCCGGACCGTGGTGGCGCAACACCAGGTCGACGCCAAGAGCAACGAGATCCCCGCGTTCGTCCCGCTGCTGGCCCGCCTGGACCTGACCGGCAAGGTCGTCACCGCCGACGCCCTGCACACCCAGCGCGAACACGCCCGCCACCTGGTCCAGGAACACAAGGCGCACTACCTCCTGGTCGTGAAGGGGAACCAGAAGAGCCTGCACCGGCAGCTGAAACGCCTGCCCTGGCGGGAGATCGTGCTGCAGGACCGCACCGTCGCCGACGGGCACGGCCGCCGGGAGATCCGCCGGTTGAAGGTCTGCTCGGTTCGGCCCGGTCTGCTGTTCCCGCACGCCGTCCAGGCCCTCCAGGTCAAACGCCGCCGCACCGACCGCACCACCGGCAAGACGACGATCAAGACCGTCTACGCCGTCACCAGCCTCGCCCCGGGCCACGCAACCCCTGCCCAGCTCGCCGCCCTGATCCGGGGGCACTGGTCCATCGAGGCCCTGCACCACGTCCGCGATGTCACCTACGCCGAGGACCGCTCACACGTCCGCACCGGTCACGCACCACGCATCATGGCCGGCCTGCGCAACCTGGCCATCGCCCTCGCCGACCTCATGGGCTGGACCAACATCGCCGCCGCCAACGACCACTACCGGGCACACCCCGACCACGCACTTCAACTACTCGATCTCACTATCTGAGAACGCATTCGCCCTG
>NZ_SMKH01000057.1 GCF_004348515.1 Actinomadura sp. KC345
GCCGCCGCCTCCGCCGTCACCCCCGCCGCCGGCTCCGCCGCCGCGCCCGGGACCTCTGCTCACGTGCAGGGTGATGGTCACGCCGGGCTCCGCCGAGCCGGGGCCGGGCGACATCCCGGCCACGGTGCCGCTGTCGTACCGGCGGGACCTGACGCGCTCGCCGACGCGGGTCTGGAATCCGGCGGCGCGGAGCCTGGCGACGGCGGCGCCCACCTCCATGCCGCGCACGTCGGGCACGGTGACGCGCTCCTCGCCCGAGCCCCGGCTGAAGAACGAGGACGGCGGCCGGCGGAACGAGCCCGCGTCCGTGCCCGCCAGCGCCCCGCTCATGCTCTGCTGCCAGATCGGCGCGGGGATCGTCGCCCCGAACACGGAGCCGTAGCACCGGCCGTTCATGCAGAGGCTCTCCATGGGGTGCTTGTATCCGCCGCGCGGATCGCCGACCCAGACGGCCGCGGCCAGGTCCGGGGTGTACCCGGCGAACCAGGCGGCGGAGAAGTTGTCGACCGTGCCGGTCTTGCCCGCGGCGTCGCGGCCGATGCCCATGCCGCGCGCCGTGCCCTTGGTGAGGACGCCGCTCAGGATGTGGTTGACCGCGTCCGCGACGCCCTTGCCGATCACCTGCTCGCAGTCGCGCGGCGGGACCTTCAGCCTCTTCCCCGACGCGTCGGTGATCTGCTTGATCGCGATCGGCTCGCAGTACTCGCCGCGGGCGCCGAACGCCGCGTAGGCCGCCGCGAGCCGCAGCGGGGAGACGGCGTTGAACCCGAGCGTGAACGACGGGTACTGCTCCAGCGGCTCGCCGTTGGCCTGCCTCATCCCGAGCCGCTCGGCCATCTTCACCGTGTCGCAGAGGCCGACCTCCTTCTGCAGTGCCAGGAAGAAGGTGTTGACCGAGTGCTGGGTGCCGGTGACGAGGCTGAACCGCTTGCCGCCCTCGCCGTCGGCGGCGTTGCCCAGCGACGCGGACGGGTCGCCGACGTTCTCGCCGTCGCAGTTGCGGAACCCGACGGGCGTGTACTCCTCCGGCGCCATCAGCCGGGCGCCGAACGGCATGCCCTCGTCCAAAGCGGCGGCCAGCGTGAACGCCTTGAACGTGGATCCGGCCTGCATCCCGATGCTGGAGCCGTGGCTCGCGTCGGCGGCGAAGTTGATCCAGGTCTTGCCGCGCTCCTCGTCCGGGCCGAGCTCGCGGCCGACGACCATGGCCTTGATCTCGCCGGTGCCGGGCTCCACCATCGCCTCGGCGGCGGCCTTGTGCGCGGAGTTCTTCGGCGGGACGTGTTCCAGGACGGCCCGCCGCGCGGCCTTCTGGGCCTTGCGGTCCATGGTGGTGCGGATCGTGAGCCCGCCGCGCTTGAGGAGTTCCTCCCGTTCCTTGGCGGTCGCGCCGAACACCTTGTTGGTGAGGATCTCGCGCTGGACGTAGTCGCAGAAGAACGGCGCCTTGCTGGACACGCAGCCGCTCTGGACCTCCTGGACGTCCAGCCTCACGGGCTGGTTCTTGGTCTCCTCCGCCTTGGCGTGCTCGATCCAGCCGAGCTCGGCCATCCGGTCCAGGACGACGTCCCGGCGCTGGCGTGCCTCGCGGGGGTGCTGGGTCGGGTCGTAGGCGTAGGGGTAGCGGATGACGCCGGCCAGCAGCGCCGCCTCGGCGAGGTTCAGCTCGGAGGCGTGCTTGGAGAAGTAGTGCCGGGACGCCGCCTCGATGCCGTAGGCGCCGTCGCCGTAGTACGCGATGTTGAGGTAGCGGCGCAGGATCTCGTCCTTGCTGAACCGCTTCTCCACCGCGACCGCGTACCGCAGCTCGCGGACCTTGCGCGCGGTGGTGATCTCCTTGGCCGCCTTGCGTTCGCTGTTCGAGTCGGCCTGGGTGAGCAGCAGGTTCTTCACGTACTGCTGGGTGATGCCGGAACCGCCCTGGGTCACCTCGCCGCTGCTGACGTTGCTGGCGAGGGCGCGCAGCGTGCCCTGCACGTCGATGGCGCCGTGCTCGTAGAAGCGGCTGTCCTCGATGGCCAGCACGGCCTGCTGCAGGATCGGCGCGATCTTGTCCAGCGGGACGTCCACCCGGTTCTGGTAGAAGAACGTGGCGATGGTGCGGCCGTCGGCGGCCTGGATCGTGGAGCGCTGCGGGACGCCGGAGGTCGTCAGGCCCTCGGGCTCGGTCTGGAACCAATCCGCGGCGTCGCGGGCGCCGACGCCGGCCGTGCACGCGGTGGGCAGCAGCATGAGCGCGACGAGCAACCCGGCGACGCCGCCCAGTCCCCCCAGCCCGCGCAGGGCGCGGAGCTTCTCTTCACGTGTCGTGGACCCGGTGAGCACCCGGCGGGAACGGCGGGGCGCGGCAGGTTCGGCGGGCTCGGCGGAACCGCCGTCCTCCGCGTCCGAGTCACCCGCGTCACTTCCGGCCCCAGGCAGCACGCGCTTAGCGTAGACGTGCGTTCCCGGCCGGACTACCCCATCGGGGGTGTTCCGGTTGATATCGCCCGGACCATCGTTCGACTCAGCCCTGCGGCGCTCGTCGTTCCCAGGCACGGACACGATCACGAAATACCCGGGATACCGCCCGCAACTCGGACTCGGGATCGGCTCCTCGCTCCGCCGCCTCCCGGACCAGCTCGAACAGCCGTACGCCCAGGTCGTTCCCCGTTCCGGCGAGATCGGCCGCGAGATCGTTCCCGAGGTCGGCAGGCGCGTCCAGCCGCGCCGCGCGCCGCTGGAGTTGCGCGGCGAGCGACAGCGAGGGCTGCCCCATCGGCACCCCGTCGAGCGCCGACGCGTCCGCGCCGCTCTTCTCCGCCCGCTCGGCCGCCTTGATCTGCTCCCAGTTGGCGTTGACCTCGTCGGCGCCGGAGACCGTCACGTCCCCGAACACGTGCGGATGGCGGCGGACGAGCTTGTCGACGATCGCGCCCGCCACGTCGTCGATGGTGAACGCGGTCTCGTCGTCGCGCTCGGCGGCCACGACCGAGTGGAACGCGACCTGCATCAGCACGTCGCCCAGTTCCTCGCGCAGCGCGCCGTAGTCGCCGGACTCGACGGTGTCGAGAACCTCGTAGGCCTCCTCCAGCAGGTACGGGACGAGGGTGGCGTGCGTCTGCTTGCGGTCCCACGGGCATTCGCGGCGCAGCGTGTCCATCACCGAGACGAGGTCGAGCAGGCGCGCTCCGGGCAGGTCGTAGGACCCGTGCAGGACCTCCACGTCCAGGGGGTCGTGCACGACCAGGGCCCCGATCTCGCGCATCAGCGGCTCGTCGCCGTCGGGTGCGGCGACCCACAGGACGTCCTCGTTCCGGGCGTCCGCCACCAGCCGCGACGCGTCGGGCGCCGGCACCGTCTCCGGAGCGATCCCGGCGTCGCCGAGGGACGGCAGCAGCGGGTGGCCGTCGCGCAGGCGGACGGTGGCGGCCGACCGCAGCGCGTCCCAGGCGCGCCAGGTCAGCAGCCCGGGGGCCACCCGGTGCGTGGTGGCGAGCAGTGTCAGGCTCATGCGCCTCAGATACCCGAATCGGGGTTGGAAAGCCGGTGGTCGACGGGACCGACCTGGAACTTGCCCGGGTCATAGGTCCCGTAGCGCGGGTTGACCTCGATCTCCATGCCGTTTGCGGTGCTCCGGAACAGCTCGTTCCACTTCTGCCCGGCCTGCTGCGTCGCGGGGCTCATCGGGTTCATCCGGTCGGCCCCGAAACGCTCCATGATCGCGACCTGCGTGGCGACCAGGCGCGCCAGGTCACGGGTCTGCTCGCGGGGCAGCCCGCTCGCCAGCGTGATCGACGCGGCCCCGGCCTCCTTGTTCAGCTCGCCGACGGTCTCGTCGACCCGCGCCCCGGTGATCTCGATCCCGGCCTCGTCGGCCACCTCGGCGGCGACCCGGAAGTTGATCAGCAGGGTCAGCGCGCCCCGCACGTCGGAGTCGGAGTCGGCGGCCAGCTGCGGCGCCGGGTTCTGCGGGCCGGCCCGCAGCTCGTTCGCAGCCGGGTCCGTCCGGAACTGCTCCCGCCAGTCGCGGACGGTCTGGCTGAGTTCGGTGACGGTGATGCGGTCGTCACCGACGAGGGCGGCGGTGCCCGGCTTCTGCGTACCGCCGCAGCCGGCCAGCGCGCCGGCCGCCACCACGGCGGCCACGGCGACCTTCACGGCCTTCCCGGACACGGGCTTACCGAACACAGAGGGATCCCATCTCGTCGACCAGTCGGGGCCGCGCCAGCCTACCCGCCCGCGGACGCGGGCGCGGCCTCCAGGAACAGGGCCTCCACCAGGTCGGTCGCCCATTTCAGCAGCTCCTGGTCGCGCAGCGGCCGGCCGCCGAGCGGCGCGGTCTTCGGCGCGGGCACCAGCAGGGTGTCGGTGGACGGCTTGAGGATGCTCTTCGGGTACAGACGCTGCAGCCTGACCTGCTTGGAGTCCGGCAGGTGCACGGGCGTGAACTTGATGAAGTTGCCCTGGACGGTCACGTCGGCGAGCCCCGCCCTGCGCGCCTTCGACCGGAACCGCGCCACTTCGAGGAGGTTCAGCACCGGGACGGGCAGCGACCCGAACCGGTCCTTCAGCTCGTCGTGGACGGCGCCGATCTCGTCCTCGGAGGTGATCGCGGCGATGCGGCGGTAGGCGTCCAGCCGGAGCCGCTCCCCCGGCACGTACTCGTGCGGCAGGTGGGCGTCGACGGGCAGCTCGACCTTCGTCTCGACGGTCGCGGGCTCCCGGCCGCCCTCCTTCAGGTCCTGGACGGCCTCCCCGACCATCCGCACGTACAGGTCGAATCCGACACCGGCGACGTGCCCCGACTGCTCGGCGCCGAGGATGTTGCCGGCGCCGCGGATCTCCAGGTCCTTCATCGCCACGTACATGCCGGCGCCGATCTCGGTGTGCTGCGCCAGCGTCGCGAGCCGCTCGTGCGCGGTCTCGGTCAGCGGCTGCTCGGGCTGGTAGAGGAAGTACGAGTACGCCCGCTCCCGGCCGCGCCCGACGCGTCCGCGCAGCTGGTGGAGCTGCGACAGCCCGTACATGTCGGCGCGGTCGACGATCAGGGTGTTGGCGTTCGGCACGTCCAGGCCGGACTCCACGATCGTCGTCGCGACCAGGACGTCGTGGTTCTTCTCCCAGAAGTCGACCATGACCTTCTCGAGCTCCTGCTCGTTCATCTGGCCGTGGGCGATCGCGATGTTCGCCTCGGGGACGAGCTTCGCCAGGTTCGCAGCGACCTTGTTGATCGAGCGGACCCGGTTGTGCACGAAGAACACCTGGCCCTCGCGCAGCAGCTCGCGGCGGATCGCGGCGGCGATCTGCTTCTCCTCGTACGGGCCGACGAACGTGAGCACGGGGTGCCGCTCCTCCGGCGGCGTCAGGATCGTGGACATCTCCCGGATGCCGGTCAGGCCCATCTCCAGCGTCCGCGGGATCGGCGTCGCCGACATGGCGAGCACGTCGACCTGCGTCCGCAGCCGCTTCAGCTCCTCCTTGTGCTCGACGCCGAACCGCTGCTCCTCGTCGATGACCACCAGGCCGAGGTTCTTGAACCGCGTCTGCGACGACAGGATGCGGTGCGTGCCGACGACGACGTCCACGGTGCCCTCCGACAGGCCGCGCAGCGTCTCATCGATCTCCCCGTCGGACTGGAACCGGCTGATCGGCTTCACCACGACCGGGAACGCCGCGAACCGCTCGGTGAACGTCGACATGTGCTGCTGCACCAGCAGCGTCGTCGGCACCAGCACCGCGACCTGCTTGCCGTCCTGGACGGCCTTGAACGCGGCGCGGACCGCGATCTCGGTCTTGCCGTAGCCGACGTCGCCGCAGATCAGCCTGTCCATCGGGACGGGCTTCTCCATGTCGTCCTTGACCTCGTCGATGGCGGCGAGCTGGTCGGGCGTCTCCACGTAGGGGAACGCGTCCTCCAGCTCCCGCTGCCACGGGGTGTCGGCGCCGAACGGGTGGCCGGGGCTCGCCATCCGCGCCGAGTACAGCCGGATCAGCTCCCCGGCGATCTGCTTGACGGCCTTGCGGGCGCGGGACTTGGCCTTCTGCCAGTCGGCGCCGCCGAGGCGGTGCAGGCTCGGCGCCTCGCCGCCGACGTAGCGGGTCAGCTCCTCCAGCTGGTCGGTCGGGACGAACAGCCGGTCGCTCTTGGCGTACTCCAGGATCAGGTACTCGCGGGTGGCGCCCTGCACCGTCCGGCTGACCATCTCCACGTACCGCCCGACGCCGTGCTGCTCGTGCACCACGTAGTCGCCGGGCTTGAGCTGCAGCGGGTCGATGCCGCCGCGCCGCCGCGACGGCATGCGCCGCGCGTCCTTGGTGGACGACTTCTGCCCGGACAGGTCGGTCTCGGTCAGCACCGCGAGCTTGGCCGACTCCCAGGTGAACCCGTTCTCCAGCAGCCCGGTCGCCACGGTGACCAGCGAGGGCTCGGGCGGCGCGGCGAGGTCGGCGAGCCGCGCGCCGATGCCCTCCTCCCCGACGAGCTGGACGAGCCGCTCGGCGGGCCCGTGCCCGGCGGTGACCATCACGACGTGCCAGCCGCCGTCGATCCATCCCTTGAGGTCGCCGACGACGCGTGTGGTGTCGCCCCGGTACGCCTCCGCCTGCTGCACGCCGAGGTTCAGCGCGTCGCCCTCGGGGTTCAGGGCCGTCACGCTCCATCGGGGCAGGCCGAGTTCCGTGCTGTGCGCGCGGACCTCCTCCAGCGATCGGAACGCGGCGGCGCCGAGGTCGATCGGCGCCTCTCCCCCGGCGGCCGCGTTGACCCAGCTCGCCTCAAGGAACTCCTGGCTCGTCCGGACCAGCTCGGTCGCGCGGGTGCGGATGCGCTCCGGCTCGCACACCAGCAGCGCCGACCCGTCCGGCAGCAGGTCGGTGAGCAGCTCCATGTCGTCGGCGAGGACGGGCGAGAACGCCTCCATGCCCTCGACGGTGTCGCCGTCGGCGATCCGCCCGAGGATCTCCTCGAGCGCGGGGTGCTCGTCGGCGAGGAGCCTCGCCCGCTCCCGCACCTTCTCGGTCAGCGGCAGCTCGCGGCACGGCGGCGCCCACAGCCCGTCCTGCGCGACTTCGAGGGAGCGCTGGTCGGCGGCCTTGAAGTAGCGGATCTCCTCGACGGTGTCGCCCCAGAACTCCACCCGGAGCGGGTGCTCCTCGGTGGGCGGGAACACGTCCAGGATGCCGCCGCGCACCGCGATCTCGCCGCGCTTCTCCACCAGGTCGACCCGGTGGTACCCGGCGTCGACGAGGTTGCGGACGGCGTCGTCCATGTCGGCGTCCTCGCCGGACACCAGCCGCACCGGCTCCAGGTCGGCGAGCCCGGACACGATCGGCTGGAGCACCGCGCGGATCGGCGTCACGACGACGTCCAGGGCGCCGCCCTTGCCGCCGGTCCCGGGCTCCTGCCCCATCGGCACCCCGGCGGCGTCCGGATGTACGAGGCGGCGCAGCACGGCCAGGCGCTGCCCGACGGTGTCCGAACGCGGCGACAGCTTCTCGTGCGGCAGCGTCTCCCACGCCGGGAAGTGCGCCACCCGCGCCGGGTCGAGCAGGCTCGACAGGGCGGCGGTCAGATCCTCGGCCTCGCGGCCGGTGGCGGTCACCGCGAGGACCGCGCCCCCGCCGCGCGAGCCGAGGGTGCGGCTCAGCGCGGCGGCCAGGATCGGCCACAGCGCGGCGGGCGCGACGACCTCGGTGTCCACGCGCGCCTGTTCGAGGGCGCGCTCCAGACCGGGGTCAAGGCACGCAAGGTCAACAAGTCCAGAAAGCGTCATGTTCGCCCGCAACTTCGTGTTCACCCCGAGGCAGGGCAGCCCGAAAAGCCGGAATCCGCGCGGACTCCGGTACCGCATACCAGACTACGCGCCCGCGAGGAGCGCCCGTTCACAAGACTCAGCAGCTCGCGGGGATCTCACAGGCGATGACGCGAGCGAGCACGCAGCGCGACACGGCCATTACCAAGAAACAGCAAATAGCGGACGGAGCGCAGTCGTTCAATTACGCTGCGAAGTTGTGACCGATCTGCGTACGCCGCCGATCAGCGACGGCGATCTCTTCTCCGAACGCGCTCGCCAGTACGCCCTAGAGAAGCCCCTGCAGCGGATCCACATCCTGGAGGCGGGCTGCGGCTGGGGCACGGGCCTGGACCTGGGCGACCGCGAACACGTCGCCACGGGGGTCGACCTGGACCTCCCCGACCTGCGCGCCTACACCTGCGAGCGGCCCGACCTCGACACCTGGCATCTCGGCGACCTGCGCACCGTCCCGCTGCCGCCGCGCGCCTACGACATCGTCCACGCCTCGTACCTGATCGAGCGCGTGCCGCACGCCGAACTCGTCCTCGACCGGTTCGTCGCGGCTCTGAAGCCCGGCGGGCTGCTGCTGATCCATCTGCGCGACCGCAACACCGCGTACGGCTTCCTGGACCGGGCGCTCCCGCGGTGGGTGCACGCCTCCGGCCGCCGCCGGCGCCGCGCCCGTCCGGGGCGGGGGGCCCGCGGGGCGCACGCCCGCGTTCCCTACGCGCCCGGGGAGGACGCGCCCCGGGCCCAGCCGGAAGGCGGCACCGAGCACGGTGGCCGCGAGGCCGGCTCCACGGGCGCCGAGGCCCCCGCCCGGCCGGCCGCGCGCGGGCCTCGGCCGGTGGTCAGGACGAGCCCGCCCCCGGCGATCTACGACAGGATCGCGGCCCGCTCGGGCATCCAGTGGTACTGCGTGATGCGCGGGCTGGTGATCTCCGAGGAGTACACGTCCCGGCAGGCCATCGACGCGCTCGGGGCCGGAACCGGCCCCGCCGAGCTGCTGTGCCGCCTGGTGTCGGCGCTCAGCAGGGGGCGCCTCACCGCAGACCACAGCGAGGTCACGTTCGTCATCCGCAAGCCCGAGAACCGTTTCGCCCGGGTCATCTGAGCGTCGCCGGGAGCGGGGCGAAGGTGCGTGCGTCCAGGCCGGCGCAGTATTTTTCCTGCGGAAACTCCCTGTACACGGACCAGCCCGGCCACCGCGCCGGGCGGGATCGGAGATCGCGGTGACCGCCGAACCCGGCCTTCCCGACACGCTGCGCGACCTGCCCGCCTGGGCTCCGGGCCCGGTGGAGCTCGCCGATCTGGAGCTGATCCTCGCCGGCGTGTACCGCCCGCTGACCGGCTTCCTCGGCTCGTTCGACACCGCCATGGTGATCGCGGGCGGCCGGCTGGCGGACGGCACCCCGTGGCCGGTCCCGGTCACGCTGGAGGTGCCGAAGGAGCTGACCGAGCACGAGCGGATCGTCCTCCAGGACCCCGAGGGCGTGCCGCTCGCCGTGCTGCGGGTCACCGAGGTCTGGCAGGAGCCGACGAGCCAGGGCTGGCGCCTCGCCGGCCCGCTGGAGGCCCTCCGCGCACCGGCGCACGGCCCCTTCCACGGCCTGCGCCGCCGCCCCGACGAACTCGGCGCCCGCGAGGGGAACGTGCTGGGCGTCGCCACCCGCGAACCCCTCCACCGCAAGCAGCTCGGCCAGCTCCGGCAGGTCGCCGAGCGGCTCGGCGCCCGCGTGCTCGTCCTGCCGGTCATGGGCGGCGAGCACGACGAGTCGCTCGTCCGTGCCCTGCTGGGCGTGCGCAAGGAGCTTCCGGACGGCACCGAGATCATCCCCGTGCCGCTCCCCCCGCGCGGCGACGGCGACGCGCGGCAGGAGCGCGACGTGCTGCTGCACGCCCACGTCGCCGCCGCGTACGGCGCCACCCACCTGCTCGCCGACCGCGAGGTCGAGGACACCGCGATCCCGGTCGCCGTGCCCGAGCCGTGGGCGTACGACGCCGACGTGGAGGTCTGGCGGCCGGTCGCGCGGATCGAGCCCGACCACGTCCAGGCCGAGCTGACCCCCGAGCGGCTCGGCGAGCTGCTGGACGCCGGCGAACCCGTCCCCGACTGGTTCACCCCTCCCGCCGTCGCCGCCGAGCTGGCGCTGGCACGCCCACCGAAGCTGTCGCGCGGCATCACGGTGTTCTTCACGGGCCTGTCCGGCTCCGGGAAGTCCACGGTCGCGCGCGGCCTCGCCGACGCCCTGATCGAGCGCGGCGGCCGGACGGTCACGCTGCTGGACGGCGACGTCGTGCGGCGGATGCTGTCGGCCGGACTGACCTTCTCCCGCGCCGACCGGGACCTCAACATCCGGCGGATCGGATTCGTCGCCGCGGAGATCACCCGGCACGGGGGCACCGCGATCTGCGCGCCGATCGCCCCGTACGCGGCGACCCGCGCGGAGGTGCGCCGGATGGTGTCCGCCGTGGGCGACTTCATCCTCGTGCACGTCGCGACGCCGCTGGAGGAATGCGAGCGCCGCGACCGCAAGGGCCTGTACGCCAAGGCGCGGGCGGGGCTGATCCCCGAGTTCACCGGCATCTCCGACCCCTACGAGGAGCCGGAGGACGCCGATCTGACGCTCGACACGTCCCGGATGGCGCCGGACGAGGCGGTCGGCAAGGTGATCGAGCTGCTAACGGAGGGCGGCTGGGTACGGCCCGGATAGCGCCCCGGCAACCCCATCCGACGTAGATCGCCCATCCTGTCCCGTTTGTACCGGGGAACCCGGGTTACGACTCCGGCGTGCGGTGCCCTACGGTGGACCGCGAAATTCCCTACAAAGCTGATAGGCCATGCCGATGGACTTTGATTGGGCGATGGCGCTGGGCTCGTTCCTCGTCGCCATCATCGTCGGGCTGACCGGCATGGGCGGAGGCGCCCTGATGACGCCGATGCTCGTGACGTTCTTCGGGGTCAGCCCGATGGCCGCCGTGTCCAGCGACCTGGTCGCCGCCGCGGTGATGAAGCCCGTCGGCAGCGCCGTCCACTTCCGCCAGGGCACGATCAACATGCGGCTCGTCGGCTGGCTCTGCGCCGGCTCGGTGCCCGCCGCGTTCTCCGGCGTCCTGATAGCGCGGGCCATCGGGCACGGCGGCCAGGTCGAGGACGTCATCAGCATCGCGATGGGCGTCGCGCTGATGATCGCGGCGGGCGGGCTCGTGCTGCGCGCCTACATCTCCCACCGGCAGCGCTCCAGGGCCCCGGAGGGCGAAGACCCGGAGGGCGGGGACGGCACCCCCGAGATCAAGGTCCGCCCCCTGCCGACCGTGCTGGTCGGCATCGTCGGAGGGGTCGTCGTCGGCATCACCTCGGTCGGCTCCGGCTCCCTGATCATCGTCGCGCTGCTGGCCCTCTACCCGGCGCTGAAGGCCAACCAGCTCGTCGGCACCGACCTCCTGCAGGCCGTCCCGCTGGTGTTCGCGGCCGCCATCGGGCACCTGCTGTTCGGCGACTTCCGGATGGAGGTCACCGCCGCCCTCCTCGTCGGCTCCATCCCCGGCGTCTACCTCGGCTCGAAGATCTCCTCGCGGGCGCCGAGCGCGCTCATCCGCCGCTTCCTGGTCCTGGTCCTCGTCGCGTCCTCTCTGAAGATGTTCGGCATGGAGCCCGGCCCGCTCGGGGTGACGCTCCTCGTGCTCATCGCCGCCGCCGCTGCCGGCTGGCTCGTACTGCGCCGCCGCGCCGCCCGCAACGGCGATACGCTGCCCTCTCGGGCCGCCTCCCCCGGCGGATCCGGTGCGTCAGGAGAGCCCGGTGCGTCAGGAGAGCAGGGCAAGCGTGGACCAACGATGGCCGCATGACACGGTCGACGTCCTCGGCGTGCGCGTCAGCCGCGCCGATGTCGCGCAGTTCCGGTCGTTCGTCGCGGCGGCCGTCAAGGACCGGACGAAGCTGACCGTCACGTTCGCCAACCCGGACTACGTGCTCAAGGCGCAGAAGGACTCCGGGCTGCGCGACCTCATGAACGGCTTCGACCTCAACCTCCCCGACGGCTGGGGCGTGGTGCTGGCCGCGAAGATCTTCGGCCGTCCCGTCCCCGGGCGGATGGCCAACGACGACCTCACCGACGACCTGTTCGGGCAGCCCGCCGACGAGGGCTGGCGGGTCTTCCTGTTCGGCAACGCCCCCGGCGTCGCCGAGCGGGCCGCCGCGAACGTCCGGAAGTGGTACCCGGGCCTCGCCATCGCCGGCACGCAGCACGGGCACTGGGCCGACGAGCACGGCGGCATCCCCGCCGAGACCGCCGAGCGACTCGTCGCCGAGATCAACGACGCGTCCCCCGACATCCTCCACGTCGGCCTCGGGACGCCCCTCCAGCAGCGGTTCGTCACCGAGTACCGCGACCGCCTCACCGCGCCCGTCGTCATCACCTGCGGCGCCTACTTCGAGCACCTCGCCGAGCGGCGCGAGTACTACCCGGCGTGGGTCCTGAAGCTGCGCGTCGGCTTCCTCTACCGCCTGGCCCGCGAACCCCGCCGGCTCTGGCGCCGCTACACCGTCGAACTCGGCGCCTACCTGGGCCGGGTCCTCCTGCACCGGATCCGCCACGGCAAGCAGGTGCCCGGATGACCGACATCTCGTTCAGGAGACGCTTCCCGGGAACCCCCTGACCGACTTCGGGCCATGTGGTAGGACAAGATGCCATCACCGTCCCCGGCCGTACCCCGGAGCCCCTCCATGCGCCCCTTCATCGCCTGTCTCGCGGCCACCTCCCTGGCGGCATTCGCCGTCCCGGCGGTGGCGAGCGCGGCTTCGGCCGACATCGCCCACACCAAGGTGGTCTCGGACAACCCGGTGAACAACACTCCGCACGTCCTGGACGGCACCGTCCGCACGATCGCCGTCGTGGGCAACCTGGTCGTCGTCGGCGGGACCTTCGACGAGGTGCGCGAGGCGGGCAGCGGCAAGAAGACGCTGCAGCGCAGCAACCTGTTCGCCTACGACATGGGCACGGGGAAGATCAGCACGACCTTCGTGCCGAAGGTCGACGGGACCGTCCACTCCCTCCAGGCGGGGACGGGCGGCTGGGTCTACATGGCCGGGACGTTCAAGAACGTCAACGGCACCAAGACCGGCACGGTCGCCTCGATCAAGACCACGACCAACCAGGTGCACACCGGCTTCAAGCCCAACGTCAACTACCGCGTCACGACGATGGTGCGGCGCGGCATGCGGCTCTACATCGGCGGATCGTTCACCAAGGCCGGCGGCAAGAACCGCACCGCGCTGGCGCGGCTCAACGCGCTGACCGGCGCGGCGGACACCAACTTCGATTTCAAGATCACCGACCCGCGCTCCGGGACGCTCAAGGTCTACCGCCTGGCCGTCGACGCCGCCGACAAGCGCATGGTGATCAACGGGACGTTCACCGAGGTCGAGGGCAAGAACCGGCACCAGATCGCGATGATCGACCTCGGTGACGGCGCCGCGTCGCTGTCGTCCTGGGCGACCCAGCGGTACGCCACCCCCTGCAACCTCTCCTCGTTCGACACCTACATGCGGGGCATGGACTTCTCCCCCGACGGCAAGTACTTCGTCGTCGTCACCACCGGCGGCCCCTACGGCACGAGCCAGCTGTGCGACACCGCCGCCCGCTGGGAGTCCGGCCGCACCGGCTCCGGGCAGGACCCGACCTGGGTCAACTGGACCGGCGGCGACACGCTGCTGTCCACCACCGTCACCGGCGCCGCCGTCTACGTCGGCGGGCACCAGCGCTGGCTGGACAACCCCCGGGGGCGTGACCACGCCGGCCCCGGCGCGGTGTCGCGTCCCGGCATCGGCGCGATCAACCCCGAGACCGGCAAGGCGATGGCGTGGAACCCGACCCGGACGCTCGGCCACGGCGTCGAGGCCCTGGTCGCCCACCCGAAGGGGCTCCTGGTCGGCAGTGACACCGACCAGCTCGGCGGCGAGTACCACGGCCGCGTCGGGATGTTCCCCATGGGGTGAGCCCCCGGTGGGGTCCATGTGAGATAAAGGGTCAACGACCATCCAGCGGAAAGGGCGGTCCGTGGACGATCGCGACCCGTTCCCCGGTGGCCATCACAGGCCCGACGCACACCGTTCGCAGCCTGTCCCGCCGTCGCCCCGGCGGCGGGACGGAGGCCGCGGGCGGCGACGCGGACCGCGCCCCTTCTTCTACTCCACCTCCGTCGGCACCCTCCTCGTCGTCGGCGGGTCCGTCGCCGCGGTCGCGCTGAGCGCACCCGCCCCCGGCCGCGACGCCCGGACGGCATCCGGCACCACCGAATCCGTCGTCCCGGCGGCCGCCGACACCTACGTGGTACGCGAGATGCCCGGCGAGGGCTTCGGCGACGAAGGGAAGATCACCGCCTCGGTCTGGCCCGAATGGCACACCGAGGCGTACGTGGCGTTCGACGTGCCCGAGAACACTCCCGCCATCACCCAGGCCCGCATCGAGTTCACCTTCGAGCGCTCGCGCAACCTGCCGCGCCAGGTCGAGCTGCGCCGGCTGGCCGGCTCCTGGACCGAGACGGACACCTCCTGGAGCAACCGCCCGGCCGCGGGCGCCGTCGTCGCGACCGCCACCACCGGCGACGACAGGATCTCCTTCGACGTCGGCTCCGTCGTGGACCGCCCCGGCCGCTACGCGTTCGCGATCACCAACGAGAGCGACTCGTCGGCGGCGTCGGTGCACTCGCGGGAGGCCGGAGGCGACGGCCCCCGCCTCGTGCTGACCACCCGTCCCGGCGTGTCCCCGGTTCCGAGCGCGTCCCCCACTCGGACGACCGACACGTCCGGCACGGCCCTGCCGCAGCCCGCGCCCGAGCCGGCCGCACGGGCGCCGCGGCCGACCGGGTCGTCCGGGAAACCCCCCGGCGACGGGAAGACGCTCTGCGGCATCTCCCTCAATCTCAAGCCCGGGGAGACGTTCCAGGAGGCCCTCAGCCGCCTGGACGGCAGGTACGGGGGACTGGAGACCGTCCGGCTGTTCTACCGCGGCGTCCCGCCGGCGTGGCCGGGCGACCCCGACCTCGGCAAGCGTCCCCCCATCATCTCGTTCAAGCTCGCGCCCAAGGACGTCCTGGCGGGCAAGCACGACGAGGAGATGACCCACTGGTTCAAGACCGCGCCCCGCGACCGCGACGTGTACTGGGTCTACTACCACGAGCCTGAGGACAACATCGCCAACGGCGAGTTCACCGCGGAGGACTACCGCGCCGCCTGGCGCCACCTGCGGTCCCTGGCCGACAAGGCCGGCAACGAGCGCCTGCACGCGACGCTCGTGCTGATGAGCTGGAGCCTCACCGCGGAGTCCAAGCGCGACTGGCGCGACTACTACCCGGGCCGCAGCGTCATCCAGGTCCTCGGCTGGGACACCTACAACCTCGGCTGGAAGAAGGGCCGCTACGACTCCCCGGAGACGATGTACGGCCAGGTCCTCGAAGTCAGCGAGAAGGAGCGGCTCCCGTTCGGCATCGCCGAGACCGGCAGCTACCTGGTCGGCGACGACAAGGGCACCGAGCGGGCGGCCTGGCTCCGCGCCACCAACGCGTACCTGAAGAAGCACGGCGCCCTCTGGGTCTCCTACTTCGACCTCGACTGGGAGACCGGCGACTTCCGCCTCCTCGACGCCCCGAGCCACAAGGCCTGGCAGGAGTTCTGCTAAGAGCGCGACCAGCAGACCACGCCCCAGAGCGCGACCACCAAAGCGTGACAACGAACACGACCCCGCCGGGAGGCCCGGCGGGGTCGTGTCTCGGTGCGGGTCCTGCTACTCGGGGGCGAGGATGATCGTCCACATGGAGGCGCGGCTGCCCGCGTCGGTCGTCGCGGTCTTGCCGCCGTAGGTGCCGGTGGGGACGGCGCCGCCGCTGTCGGCGATCAAGGCGGTGATGCGGCCGCCACCGGACCCGATGCCCGTGCCGCGGGTGGTGACCCCGGCCGGGGCCGTCCACGACGTCGTGCTGGACGACTTGTCGCCCCAGTACGTCACCGCCCACGAACCGGCCGCGCCGACCGGCGCGTTCGGACTGGTGTGCTCGGTGACGGCACCGGCGTCGGCGCCCTTGCCGACCGCGGCGATCGGGTCGGAGCCGTTGGTGCCGTCGTAGGCCAGCAGGCGGATGTCGGCCTTGGTGAAACCGCTCAGACCGATGTCGACCTGCTGCCCCGCGTCACCGGCCTGGGCGACCCGCTTCCACAGGACGGAGGTCGCGCTGCCCACGGTCTGGGTGTCGACCTGCGTCCATCCGGGCGGCGGCGTCGTCATCGAGTGGTCGGCGCTGTTGTAGGTCAGCACCATGACCAGGCCGTCGCCGGGCTGCACCGACGCCGGGATCTGCGCGTAGGCGGTCGAGACGTTCGCGTTGCCGCCCGAACCGCCGCGGAACGCGATGCCCACCTGGTTCGGGGCCACCGTGACCTGCTCGGACCTGGTGCCCGTGGCTCCGCGGTCGTCGGTCACCGTGAGCTCCACGGTGTAGGTGCCGGCCTCCTCGTAGGTGTGCTCCGGCGTCGCGCCCGTACCCGACCCGCCGTCGCCGAAGTCCCACGCGTACGACGCGATGGAACCGTCGGGGTCGGCCGAGCCGGACGCGTCGAACGCGCAGTCGAGGGCCTCGCAGTCGCTGGTGAAGGTGGCGTTCGGCTCCTGGTTCGGCGTCCCGGCGAACAGGAACACCGCGCGGCCGCGCCAGTCGCCGGCGCTCACCTCCACCGGGGTGCCCGACGGCACGCCCGCCGCCGAGAACGCGACCCGGTAGAGCCTGCCGTTGCCGTTGTTCACGTAGTAGAGGTGCTCGCCGTCGACGAACATCCCTCCGACGGAGCTCCAGCTCATGCCGGGCAGGTTGCCGACGGCCGTGGACTCCTGGGCGCCGACGACGTTGCTCTCGGGCGTGAACGTCCGGTAGTAGAGCGCGGAGGTCCCGCGCGTGTAGTAGATCCGGCCGTGGGAGAAGAACATGCCGTCGATGTCGTCGACCTGCCCGTGCCAGGTCGACATGGTGACGAGCTGGTCGGCGGTGTCGATCGCGGTCGGCGTGCCCAGCGTCGTGCCGTCGAAGGCGCGGCGGTGGAACGAGCCGTCCGCCCCGCCGTAGAAGAGCTCGTTGTTGATCATGAAGGCGCCGCGGGCGGACCGCCAGTCGAAGCCGCCGGTGCCATCGCCGACCTCGTCCCCGGCCGCGGTGCCGTCGAACGAGCGGTGCTTGAGGTAGTTCTGCGCCCCGGCGCCGACACCGCCCGCGGAGTAGACGTCGCCCGGCAGTTCGCCGGTGTGGTTCGGCGGGATCGTCGTGCCGCCGGCGAGCGGGAACAGCGCGAGCTTCGGATGCCACTCGCCGCCGATGTTGTCGGTGTCGCTGCCGACGTACAGGCCCTCGGTGGTGGCCAGCATGTCGAAGACGCCGACGCCCTTGTCGCGGCCGGGGTTCCAGCTGAACGGCAGGCCGCTGGCGGGGTCGAGCGCGGCGATGCCCTCGCGGGCAACCGCGCCCTGGCCGGGACGGTCCCCGGCGAACGGGTTGTTGGCCCAGCGGAAGTGGCCGCCGACGTAGACGGCAGTGTCGGTGATCTCGACGGCGTAGCTGGTGTCGCCGCCGGTGTAGTTCACCCAGGTGGGCTGCTGGCCGCCGCCTGTCGTGGCGCTCTCGAAGCGGGCGTGGGTGTCGCAGAGCTTGGACGAGCCGCCGTAGGCGCCGGTGGTCGTCACGACGAAGAAGCCGCCGCCGGGCGAGAAGTCGACGTCGCGCATGTAGGTGTCGAACGACTGGGAGCACTGGTCGCCGTAGCGGGTGGTGTCCCAGTTCGCGAGCTGCGCGCTGCCGCCGGTGAGGTCGAGCATGACGATCTGGCGGCGGGTGGCGCCGCCGACCGAGCTGAAGTTGCCGATGCCGACGAGCTTGGAGCCGTCGGGGCTGATGTCCATCTTGTAGACCTGCGTGACGCCGTCACCGGTCTGCGTGCCGGCGAAGTTCATGTCGACGAAGTCGTCGCGCGCACCGGTCTGCGGGTCGAGGGTGGCGAGCGCGGGCCGCGACGCGCCGCCGGCGGTGGCGAACGTGCCGGCCACGTACAGCCGGCCGCCGGCCAGCCGCAGGTCGCGGACCCTGGCACTGAGCTGCGGATCGAACGCGGTGATCGGCGCGCCGGTCTGGGCGTTGAGCCGGGCGAGCACGAAGTGGCGGACGCCGTCGATCTCGCTGAAGTTCCCGCCGACGTAGAGCGACTGGCCGTCCGGGGCGGCGAGCAGCGCGCTCGCCTCGCCCTTGTTGAGGTTCGGCGCGAAGTCCGGGTCGATCGCGCCGGTGGCGGCGTCGAAGGCGAACAGCCGGTTGCGGGTCAGCGTGGGCTTGCCGCCTCCGGGTTCCTTGACCTGTGTGAAGGACCCGCCCACGTAGATCGTGCCGCCGATCTTGATGATCGACTTGACCGCGCCGTCCAGGATCTGCGGGGTGTGGTCCGCGGGATCGTCGCCGACCACGCGTCCGTGGTCGAGGTCCGATCCCCGGCCGTCCGCGTGCGCCGGAGCCGTCACCAGGCCCGTCAGCGTTCCCAGCGCGAGAACGACCCCCGCGGCGACGGTCCCCCACCTTCGTCTGCCCATCGACCCCTCCGTGCAATGTAGAAGCAAAGCCGTCGTATCGTGCGCGTAAAGGTGACCGGCGCCGAGTAAGCGTAACCAGCGCCTCGGACGCCGCCGACGATCGGATCCACAACGTTGCGGTTTCCACCATCGGACGGCAGCAGGGCCGGGCCTCGTGCGGGACGTACCGGTACATCTTCCGGCACCTCCATCGCGCCCCCCGAGGTACGCTGCGCACCTCGGAAGGACGCTCATGAGGCCGCGGTGGAGGGCCGGAAAGCGTGGCCGGAGTCGGCCACCATCCAGGGTCGCCCCAGGCAGGCGGCCGGGCGTCCTCCAACGACGTCGTCCCCCCGACGGTGCGTCCAGCGAACACGGTGCGTCCAGGGAACGGAGCGGTGATTGACCGGGATGCGAGGGATCGCGGGGAACACGCCCCTCGCGACGCCGCGGCTGCTGCCGTGGCGGACCCAGCCGGGATGGCCGCTCAGCGTCGCGCTGCTCGGCTTCCCGCTGTGGTGGATCCTCGGCCTCGCCAACGTCGTGCTGCTCGTCATGACGGTGCCGATGGCGGTGACGCTGTGGCGGCGGCGCGGCACGCTCGTCGCGCCCGGCGGGTTCGGCGTGTGGCTGTTCTTCCTGGTGTGGGTCATGCTGGGCGTGCTCGTGCTGTGGGCGGACGCGCCCTTCGCCGAGCCCGGCGGCGGCGCCAGCAGGCTGCTCGTCTACGGCTGGCGGCTCGCCTGGTACTTCTCGTTCACGGTCGTCCTGCTGTACATCGGCAACCTCAGCGAGCACGACCTGCCGTCCGGCCGGATCGGCAAGCTGCTCGGCTTCATGTTCGTCGTGACGACCGTGGGCGGCCTGATCGGCTCGTTCTTCCCCTCGATCCAGCTCACCTCGCCGGTGGAGATGGCGCTGCCGGCGGGGCTGGCGGAGAACTCCTTCGTCCGCGACATCGTCCATCCGAAGGTCGCCGACGTCGAGTCGATCCTCGGGTTCGACCAGGCCCGGCCGATGGCGCCGTTCGCCTACGCCAACACCTGGGGCGCCGCCTACGCGTTCTTCCTGCCCTACTTCCTGCTCACGTGGGTCGTGCGGGCCGGGACGGGGCGCCGCGTGGTCGCGTTCGCCATCCTGGCCGCGTCGCTGTGGCCGGTGGTGTACTCGCTCAACCGGGGTCTGTGGGCGGCGCTCGGCGTGATGGGGCTCTTCGGGGTCGTCAAGCTCCTCCAGGTCGGCGGGCCCCGGGTGATCGCCTGGACGGCGGGGATGGCGGCCGTCGGCGCGATCGTCGTGGCGCTGTCGCCGCTGCCCGGCCTCGTCCAGGACCGGCTGGAGAACCCGCACAGCAACAACCGCCGCACGCTGCTGGCCGAGGAGACGACCCGCAGCGCCCTCACCGGGTCCCCGGTGGTCGGGTTCGGCTCCACCCGCAACGTGCAGGGCGACCTCGGCCAGGTCGCGGGCGGCGCGCAGGTCGGCTGCAAGGCGTGCGAGTCGCCGCCGCTCGGCACGCAGGGGCACCTGTGGCTGCTGCTGTTCGCCAACGGGCTGGTCGGGACCGTCGCCTTCTGCGCCTTCTTCACCCTCCGGTTCTTCCGGCACTGGCGCGATCGCGGCGCCTACTCGCTGGCGGGCTGCGCCGTCCTGATCGCCTGCGGGCTGTTCATGATCACCTACGACATGGTGGAGGTACCGCTGTACACGGTGATGATCGCCGTCGCGCTGATGTGGCGGGCCCGGAGAGACGCCCGCGGCGGACCCGCGTCCCGCCCGTTCGCTCGCGGCCTCACCGCCGGGACACCCCGGTGAGCGGCACGGTGAACGGTGAGGTGAGCGGCGAGACGGGCGGCGCGCCGCCGGACGGCGAACAGGTCCGCCGCGCCTGGATCGAGGCCGTCGAGGAGCTGTGGCCGGACGCGCGCGTCGAGAGCGCCGCCCCCGGCGCGTCGGACGGCGCCCGCCGAGAGCTGGCGTTCCTGCCGGACGCCCGCCGCCCCCGGCTGCTGGTACCGGCCGGGATGCCGGGGGCCGCGGCGGCCGCGCTGCGCCGCTACAGCCACGACCTCGGCCTCAAGCAGCGCGTGTCGCGCGGCCTCACCGCGGCGGCCGTCCGCACCGGCCTGCCCGAGCGGACGCTGAAGGACCGGCTGCGGATCACCGGCGGCGGCACCTCGGTCGAGGACCACCTGGCCGAGCTCCTCGGCCGCCCGGTCGTGGTCAGCGTCGGCCTCGGCAGCCCCCGCGCCAACCGCAAGCCGATCCTGCACGTGCTCTCGCCGCGCGGCGAGCCGGTCGCGTTCGTGAAGGTCGGCGACACCGGCACGGCCCGCGCGCTGCTGTCCGGCGAGGCCGACGCCCTGACGTACCTGAACGCGCGGCTCCCCGGCCCGGACTCGGGGGCGCGGCTGCACGTCCCCCGGCTCCTTCACCACGGGACGTGGCGCACGCTGGACCTGCTCGTCCTGGAGCCGCTGCCGACCAGCGCGCGCGGCTGGCGTCCCCGCGGCCAGGCGCCGCCGGCCGAGACGCGGACGCTGTTCGAGGTCGGCGGCGTCGAGCGGGCCCCGCTGCGCGACAGTGGCTTCTGGGACACGCTGGCCGCGAGCCCCGCGCGGATCCTGGACGAGCGGCAGCGCAACCGTTTCGGCGACGTCGTCGAGACGGCCGGGAAGGCGCACGGCGACCTGGTCCTCGACTTCGGCGCCTGGCACGGCGACTGGACGCCGTGGAACATGGCCTGGCACCGCGGCGTGCTGCGCGTGTGGGACTGGGAGCGGTTCGCCCGCGGCGTCCCGAACGGCTTCGACCTGCTGCACTACCGGCTGCAGGAGGCGATGCGCACCGCGTCCGGCGCGCCGTACACGACCTGGCCGGACACCGCGTCCCGGGCGCTGGAGCCGCTCGGCCTCAGCGACGCCGCCGCGGGCGCGACAGTCCGCCTCTACCTGCTGGAGCTGTGCCGCCGCTACCTGCTGGCGGCCCAGGAGCCGATCGGCGGGCCGCTGCGCGCCGACACCGAACGGCTCCTCGGCCTTTTGCACTCCCGTCCGCCGCGGACCGCCCCCGGGAGGAACCCGTGATCTCACGCCGTGACGCCCCCCAGTGGGTCAAGGAGGCCGGCCGCGCGGCCACCCGCGCCGGCGGGCGGCTGACCTCGGGCGCCCGGATGCTGCCGGACTTCCTCATGGTCGGGACCCAGCGCGGCGGCACGACGTCGCTGTTCCGGGCGCTGGCGGCGCACCCCGCGGTCGTCCAGCCGAACTTCCACAAGGGCGTGCACTTCTTCGACGTCAACTACCCGCGCGGTCTCGGCTGGTACCGGGGCCACTTCCCGGTCCGCGCGCTCGCCGAGCGCCGCGCCGCGGCGGCGGACGGGGCGGACGCGGCGAGCCCGCTGGCGTTCGAGTCGGCCGGCTACTACATGCACCATCCGCTGGCGCCGGAGCGGATCGCCCGCGACCTGCCCGGCGTGAAGCTGATCGCGCTCCTGCGCGACCCGGTGGTGCGGGCCTACTCGGCGCACAAGCACGAGCTGGCCCGCGGGTTCGAGACCGAGCCGTTCGAACGGGCGCTGGACCTGGAGCCGGAGCGCCTCGCGGGCGAGGTCGACAGGATCAGGGCCGACCCGTCCTACGTCAGCCACGGCCACCGCCATCACTCCTACGTGGACCGCGGCCAGTACGCCGACCAGATCGAGCGGCTCTTCGAGCTGTTCGGGCGGGAGCGGGTGCTGGTGGTGTACGCGGAGGACTTCTTCTCCGAGCCCGAGCCCTGCTACGACACGATCCTGGAGTTCCTCGGCCTGCCGCAGTGGCGGCCCGGCTCGTTCGAGCGGCACAACGCCCGGCCGGGCTCCCCGCTGCCCGGCCACCTGCACCGCCGCCTCGCCGACCACTACGCCCCCTACGACGACAAGCTCGCCGCCCTCCTCGGCGCCGAACCGGCGTGGCGCCGGGCGGAACCACGGTAGGGACGGCGATGAGCAAGCGCACCCTCGGCCCGTCCAGCGTGCAGGCGGAACCGCCGCTCGCGCCGGACTCGATCCCCGTCACCCGGTTCGCGGGCGCCGTCCGGCGCCACCTCGCGGTGCTGGTGATCGCCGTGCTGGCCGGCGGGGCGCTCGGCGCCGCCAAGGTCGCGCTGACCCCGGCGACCTACACCGCGGAGATCTCGGTGCTGGCGCCGCCGGTGGCGCTGCATCCCGGCGTCGACGTCGGGTCGGCGCTCGAGACCGACCTGAAGCAGCCCCGCGACACGACGATGGACACCGAGGCGCAGCTCGTCTGGTCCGACCAGGTGCTGACGGAGCTGGCCAGGCATCCCGGCTTCGACGCCTCCGACGCCGAGCTGCGCGACCGCATCGGCCTGACGGTGCCGACCAGTACGCACGTCCTGACGATCGGCGTCCGGTCCGGGACGCCGGAGTCCGCGCGCAACGGCGCCGAGGTCGTCGCCGACGCGTACCTGAAGCTGCGCACCCAGATCCTCGGCAGGATCCAGGAGCGCAACCGCAAAGCGCTGGAGCAGAACCTCGTCCTGCTCGAAACCCAGCTGGAGGCCCTGCCGGGCGACGAGGACGAGCTGCGCCGGCTCACCACCCGCACCCGCCGCCAGGAGATCGTGAAGCAGATCCGCGAGGTGGAGAAACAGCTCTCCGGTCTGAAGACCAAGCAGGCGCAGCCCGGCGAGGTGCTGAGGGCCGCCGGGCTGCCCGAGTCCCGCGACGACCCCGAACGCGACATCGCGGGGGCCACGGGCATCGGGATCGGGCTGCTGGCCTGGGTGGTCTACGTCCTGCTGCGCGAGACGCGGCCGCGCCGCATCCGGCGGCCCGCGGACCTGCGGCTGCACAGCCGGCTGCCCATCATGGTGGAGGCGCCGACGCTGGGCGGCGGGCACCGCGAGGTCTGCCGGCGGCTGCGCAACCTGGTGTTCGACGCCGAGGCCGGCACCGTCCTCGTCGCCGGGGTCCCCGCCGCCGCCGGCATCGAGCTGGCCTACGAGCTGGCCGAGCTGTGCACCGAGGGCGGCTCGGTGACGACCGTGCTGCGCATCGCCGCGGACGGCGAGGACCCGGGCGATCCGTCCCCTCCGGCCCGGGGGCACCGCGCCTTCACCGTCCGGCTGGTGCGCGGCGACGACGACCGGCAGCTCACCCGGGCCGTGGACAGGGCCGGCCGCGAGTCGCGGATCGTCATCATCACCACCCCCGACATCAACGGCGCCGACACCATCGCCGCGGCCGCGGCCAGCGACCTGACCCTGGTCGTGGTCCAGCGCGGGCGGGCGCTGGACCGCGAGGTCGCGAGCGGAGTGCTGGCCCTCGACCAGTCCGCCAGCCCCGCACGTGGCATCGTGCTGACCGCACCGAGGCTCGGCGGCCCGCCACCCCGGGCCTCTGGGCGAAACCCACACCGGACCCCACCAAGAGCCACCGCTCCCGGACGAGGTTGAGATGAACCGAACCGCCCTTGTGCAACGCGCGGTTAAAGTCGTGATGAACAGTCCGCCGCGCACGACACGGATCAATGAGGGGGATCGCCGTGGGAGCTGACCAGACGGCCGACCCGCAGGGAGGGCAGCTGCTCTCCCTGGTCCGGCGCTATACGGCGGCGCTGGTCGTGCTGGGCGTGCTCGGCGCGGGCGCGGGCATCATCCTGGAGATCGCCGTGCCGCCGCCGTACCAGGCCACGGCGACCGTGCTGGTCAGCCCGCTGGAGGGCAACCCGTACTCGCCGGAGGGGCGCGGCGACGACCTGGTGAACCTGCAGACGGAGGCGCAGCTGGTCTCCACCGACGGGGTCGCCAAGATCGTCGAGAAGAAGCTCGGGCGCGAGCCGGAGGGCGAGGTGGAGGTCACCGTCCCGCCCAACACCCAGGTGCTCAACCTGACCTACACCACCAACGGCTCGACGAAGGCACGCACGGGCGCGCAGGCGTTCGCCGACGCCTACCTGCAGTACCGGACCCAGCGCTCCCAGAGCGTGGTGAACAACCAGCTCGCCAAGCTGAAGACGCAGGCCGCCAAGGTCCAGCGGCAGCTCCAGCAGGCCAACCAGGAGATGGCGGTCTCCTCCGGCTCCCAGCGCGCCACCCTGCAGCAGCGCGTCACCGCCTACACCAACCAGCTCGGCGTGATCGACGAGCAGTCCAACGACATCGCCAGCACCCCGCTCGACCCCGGCCAGGTCATCACCCCGGCGGACGCGCCGGCCGGGCCCGGCATCATCCGCAAGGCCCTGTACGGCACCGGCGGCCTGGTCCTCGGCCTGCTCGCCGGCTTCGTGGTCATGCTGCTGCGGGAGCGGCTGAACCAGCGGCTGCGCAACGCCGAAGCGGTCGAGGGGCTCGGCGTCCGGGCGCTGTCCACCATCCCGGCGGGCGGCCCGGCCGGCGACTCCCTCGCCCTGGTCAGCGCCCCCAAGAGCCCGGTCGGCGAGGCCTACCGGCGGCTGCGCGCCGCGGTCGTGGCGACCGCGCCGCAGACCCCGGTCGCGCTGCTGGTCACGAGCGCCACCCCGGGCGGCAGCGCCCGGCTGGCCAGCGCCAACCTCGCGGTCTCGCTCGCCTTCGCCGGCGCCAAGACCATCATGATCGACGCGACCACCGAGGACGCCGACATGACCGGGCTGTTCGGCGCGCGTCCCGGCAAGGGGCTGTCGGACACGCTGCTCAGCGGCACCGACCCGGCGACCCTGCTGATCCACACCGACTCCCAGCTGCGGCTGCTGCCGCGCGGACCGCGCGCCCTGGAGGCCGCGCACCGGTTCAGCGGCCCGCGCATGCGCGAGGCCGTGAAGGTCCTGCGCCGCCGCAGCGAGTACCTCGTCGTCAACGCCGCCAGCCTGCACGACGCCGACGCGCAGGCGCTGTGCACGTTCATGGACGCGGTCATCCTCGTGGTCAACCAGGGCGTGACCACCCGGGAGGAGCTGCGCCAGGCGTACGTGGAGGCCGAACGCGCCGGCGTCACCGTGCTCGGCGCCCTGCTGGAGCCGCCGGAGCCGCGCGGGGGAAGGCAGGCGCGCCCGGCCCCGCCCCGCCAGGCCCGGCCGCCGCGCGGCGGGGACGGCCGGGGCGGCGCCGAGGCGCGGCCCCACGAGCCCCGCGCAGCCGAGGCGCGCGGCGCGGGTGAGGCACCGCTCACGTGGGCCGACGAGCAGCAGGGGCCCGAGGACGGCCGACGCGCCGACCCGGCCGCCGACGCCGGCTACTGGTCCGGCAGGCAGCGCGACGAGGACGAGCCGGGCGCGGCCGACCCGGCGTCCCTGACCACCCAGGCGCTGCCGCAGATCAAGCCGCAGCCGCGGTCCGCGGAGCCGCGGCAGGGCGCGTCCCGCCAGCCCGGCGCGCGACGCCCGGCGCCACCGTCCGGCGGCGGCCGGCGGGGCACGCCGCCGTCCCTGGAGCCGCCCGCGGGACCGGGCAAGCCCGTCGCCCCCAAGCCCATCTCGCCGACGGAGATCACCCAGGGCACCGGGTCGGGGCCCGCGGCCTCCGGGGCGGCCGGGCGCCGCGGTGCCCGGCCGAGGCCGCCGGAGCCCGACCGCCCTGAGCCCGCGGCCTCGACGGACCAGGCGGCGCCGCCGGAGGCCGGGAACGACGCCGCGCCGGAGTCCGCCTCGACGCGGACCCAGGAGGACATCTCCAAGTACATGCCGCCCGAGCCTCCGGACACCCCCGCGGACAAGCCCGCGGGCGAGCCGTCGCCGGAGGTCGTGCCGCGCTACGGCAAGAAGCCCCACAAGGCCGGACGGCATGCAGAACCCTGACCCGGGCGCGGCACACCGGCCCGAGAGCGCGGGCGGAGAAGCCGCCGCACCCGGCGGGCCCAACCTGAACAGACTGGCCAGAGGCGGCGCCCTCAACCTGGTGGGCGCCGCCGTCGCGGGCGTGCAGGGCCTCGCGCTGGTCTTCCTGGTCGCGCACCTGTACTCGCAGCGGATCGCCGGGACGTTCTTCGCCGCGACGTCGCTGTTCATCATCCTGCAGGCGGTCTCGTGGCTCGGCACCGACGCCGGGCTGCTGCGCTGGCTGCCCCGGCACCTCGCGCTCGGCGACCGCGCCGCGGCGCGGCGGACGGTGCCGGTCGCGCTGGTCCCGGTCCTCGTGACGGCGGTGGTCGCCGGGCTCGTCCTGCTGGCCACGGCGCCGTGGACGGCGGGTCACGTCGGAGCCGGCGACACCGGCGAGGCCGCCGGCATGGTGCGGGTCCTGGCGCTGTTCCTGCCGCTCGCCGCCGCCCAGGACGCCCTGCTCGCGGCGACCCGCGGGTACGGCTCGATGCGGCCGACCGTCCTCACCGACAAGATCCTGCGGCAGACGCTCCAGGTCGCCGGGGTGGTCGCCGCGGCGGTGCTGGCCGACGGCGCGGTCTGGCTGGCGCTCGCGTGGGCCGCGCCCTACCTGCCCTGCCTGGTGATCGCCGCGCTGTGGTACCTGAAGATCAGCCGCGCCGGCGGGGCGGGCGTGCAGGCCGCCGATCCGGCCCCGGAAAAGATCGGCCGGCGTCCGCTGGCGGGCGAGTTCTGGCGGTTCACCGCGCCGCGCGCGTTCGCGCAGATCTGCCAGACGGCGTTCCAGCGCGCCGACATCGTGCTCGTCGCGGCGCTCAGCTCGCCCCGCGAGGCGGCGATCTACACCGCCGCGACCCGGTTCATCGTGATCAGCCAGCTCGTCACCCAGGCCGTGCAGAACGTCATGCAGCCCGCCGTGAGCCGGCTGCTGGCGCTCGCCGACCGGGCGGGCGCGCAGCGGATCTTCGCGGTGTGCGCGTCGTGGAACCTCGCGCTCGCCTGGCCGGTGCACCTGTCGATCGCCGTCGGCGCACCGGTCTACCTGGGCGCGTTCGGCCCCGGCTACGGCGGATCGGGCGAGGCCGTCACGGTCATCCTGGCGATGGCGATGCTGGTGGCGACCGCGACCGGCGCCCGCGACGTGATGCTGCTGATGGCGGGCCGCAGCGGGCTGAGCCTGGTCAACCAGAGCACGGCGCTCGGCGTGAACCTGGTGCTGAACGTGCTGCTGATCCCGCCGTTCGGGATCGTGGGCGCCGCGGTGGCGCGGGCGTCCGGACTGCTCGTCCGGACGATGCTGGCCCTCGTCCAGGTCCGCCGGATCCTCGGGATGAGCCCGGCGAGCGCGGGGCTGTTCTGGGCCGGCGGCTCGGCCCTGGTGAGCTTCGCGGTGCTGCCGCTGGCCGTCCGGTTCGTGGCCGGTTCCAGCCCGATCGCCTTCGCATGTGCGCTGGTCCCGGGCGTGATCCTGTACTTCGCCCTGCTGTGGGCCGGCCGCGAGCGGCTGTCCCTGACCGCGTTCGCCTCCCTGCTGCCGGGGAGGCGCGGCCGCGCCGCGCAGGGGCCCGCCGGCCCCGCCGCCGTACCCACCATCGACACGACCCCTGCCAGGAGCGCCCATGCCGGGAATTGACATGCCGGGAATACAGCAGGTTCGCCGAAAGTCCCGCGCGGTGCTGCGCAAGAGCGGGCTCGCCCCCAGCGGCCCCGTGTACGGGCGGCTGGTCGACGCCGGGCGCTCGCTGCCGATCCCGGCCTCCGCCCGCGTCGCGGTGTCCACCGCCGTGCTGCGCCGGCCGTGGAAGGTGCCCGTCCGGTTCGACCGGCTCCTCGTCGGCGCGCAGGGCGGCTGGACGGCGCGCGAGTTCGCCGAGCGCACCGACGACCTGCTGTGGCCGTCCACACCGTTCCTGGACGGCCCGCACGTCGCGCTGCTGCGGCTCGCCGACGAGGTGCCCGGCCTGACCGACGAGCAGATCCTGGAAAGCGCCTACGGGCGTCTCGGGCTGCGCTGCATCAAGGCCGGCGGCAACTACTTCGGCGGCACCGACGAGGCGGGGGTGCTCGCCGCGGCCCGCGCGTTCGTCGCCCGCTACCGCGGCGAGGCCGGACCGGCGGAGGACGAGGCGCTCCGCCCGCAGCAGAGCGGGCCCCAGGACCCGGTGCTCGTCGCCCCCGTCCGCGGCTCCGACCGGTACCAGATCCTCGACGGCCACCACCGTCTCGCGATCGCCGCGATGAACGGCGCGGACGGCGCGGACGTCGTCGCGAAATGGCTGCCCGTCACCACTCCCCTCCAGGACCTCCTGCTCAAGATGAGCTGGCTCGACGGCACGCACGAGCTGTACCAGCCGATCGGCGCGCCCGAGCTGGAGTCCGGCTGGACGACGGTCCGGCAGTGCACCGACCGGCTCGCCAAGATGGACGCGTTCCTGGGCGAGCGCGGCATCGCCGCCGGCCGCTACCTGGACGTCGCGAGCTGCTACGGCTGGTTCGTCGCGCGGATGGCCGAGCGCGGCTTCGACGCCGGCGGCATCGAGCGCGACCCGCTCGCCGTCCCGCTCGGCCAGGCCGTCTACGGGCTCCCGGACGGCGCCGTCGCGACCGGCGACGCCGTCGAGTTCCTCGGCGGTCACGACCCCGCCCGCTGGGACGTGGTGTCGTGCTTCAGCCTGCTGCACCACTTCGTCCTCGGCCGCGGCCCGGTGAGCGCCGAGGAGCTGATCCGGCTGCTCGACCGCGCCACCGGCCGGGTGCTGTTCTTCGACACCGGCCAGGACAACGAGGCCTGGTTCGCCGAGTCGCTGCGCGGCTGGGACCCGCCGCGCGTCGAGCGCTTCCTGCGCGAGCACACCGGCTTCGACGAGATCGTCGACCTCGGTCCCGACGAGGACGCCCGCCCCCCGTACGAGGACAATTACAGCAGGCACCTGTTCGCCTGCGTCCGCACGGCGTGACCCCGCACCGGGCGATCGCCGCACGACGGGCGATCGCCGCGTTCGCCGCCGTCCCCGCGCTCCTGGCGACGGGGGCGTGCGGTGGTTCCGCGTCGCCCGCCGAGGCACCGCGGATCTCCCCGCCGCCCGCCGCCGGGTCGGCGGGCGAGCGGACCGGCGCCGTGTGGACGAGCGGCCTCAACACCGACGGGCAGCTCGGCCGCCCCGGCCCGGCGCCCGACCCCGGGCTCGCCCCCGCCGACGGCGGGGAACGACTCGGCCGGGTGCAGGGCGTCGCGGGCGGCGGCCGCCACTCGCTGGCGATCCTCGGCGGCGGCGAGGTCGTCGCGTGGGGCGCGGGCGACCGCGGCCAGCTCGGCGACGGCACCACCCGTGACCGGCGCGTCCCCGTCCCGGTCCGCGCGCCCGACGGGGAGCCCGGCCGGCTGGACGACGCCGTCGCGGTCAGCGCCGACAACGACTTCTCCATGGCGCTGCGCCGCGACGGGACCGTCGTGACGTGGGGCGAGGGGTCGTCCGGGCAGCGCGGCACCGGGAAGCGCACCGCCCCGCGCGTTCCCACGACCGTGAAGGCGCCGGACGGCCGCGTGCCGCTCACCGGCATCACCGCGATCGCCGCCGACGGGCACACCGAGCTGGCGCTGCACCGCGACGGGCGCGTGTTCGCCTGGGGCGCCAACGACTACGGGAACGTCGGCGACGGCACCCGCGAGGACCGGTCGCTGCCCGTACCGGTGCGCGACCTGGACGGCTCCGGGCCCCTGACCGGCGTCACCCGCATCGCGGTCGCCGGCCAGCACGGACTGGCGCTCCTGCGCGACGGGAAGGTCGCGTCGTGGGGGCGCAACGATCTCGGGCAGCTCGGCGGCGGGGACCGGCGGGACCGGCTCACGCCCGCCCTCGTCTCGGGCGTGCGCGGCAAGGGCGACCTCAGCGGTGTGGCCGCCATCGCCGCGGCGGAGAAGCACAACTACGCGCTCCGCACGGACGGCACGGTCGTCGCCTGGGGCAACAACACCGCGGGCCAGCTCGGCGACGGGACGCTGGAGCTCCGCACCTCCCCGAGCGTCGTCGCCGGCCGCGGCGCCGACGACGAGAAACTTCGGGACGTGGCACAGGTGTTCGCGGGCGAGGCGTACGGCGCGGTGATCCTGGCCGACGGGACGGTGCTGACGTGGGGCGCGGGCGGCAGCGGCCAGCTCGGCTCCGGGAAGCGGGCACCCCGCAGCCGGCCCGGCCCGGTGGCGGCCGCCGGCGGGACCTCGCTGGGCAAGGCCCTGTCGGTCGGCGCCGGCGAGCGCCACCTGATCGTGCTCGTGAGCCCCTAGGCGTTCTTGGGGGGCTAGGCGTTCTTGGGGGGCTCCGCCCTGGTCTCCGCGGGCGGCGTGGTCCCCGCGGGCCGGGGCCCCTCCGCGGGCGGCTGAGCGGCAGGCGCGGGACCGCCCGGTGCGGGGGGTCCGGACGCGGCCGGGCCGGGCGCCGCGGGGGCGGGGGTCACGGAACGGCGCTTCCACAGCAGGAACCCGGCTCCGGCGGCCGCCACGGCCACCAGACCGCCGCCGCCCAGCACGAACGGCATGGCGGACCCGTCGTCCTTCGGCGCGGCCTCCTCGGAGCCCGCGGCGGGCGCGGTCGGCTGCGACTGGGCCAGGGTCCGCTCCTCCCGCTGCTGCACCTTGGCGGCGGGCGTCTCCGGGGCGGGCTTGCCGTTGTTGCCGGGCCTGCCGGGCTTCGGCGGCGCGTACTTGGACTCCGGCAGCGTCTGGACGAACTTGAGCAGCGCCAGGTCGGGCTTGCCCTTGCCCGCCTTGACCGCCTTGTTGTAGGCGGTCTTCACCTGCCGGTCCGGCAGCGTGTTCGAGGTCACCTCGAACTGGTCGCCGGCCAGCACCGCGTAGGTGCCCTTGCGGCTCATCATCCCCGGCAGCCGCCTGAGGATCTGCCCCGCGTCGTTCCCGGCGGGCACGACCGCGACGAAGACCGGGACGGACCGGCCCTGAGCCTGGCGAAGCAGCTCCTGCGCCCCGTCCGACTCGTAGTACTTGGCGTCCGAGTCGACGTAGTAGCCGCTTTCGGTGATGCCCTCGGCGATCGCGTCGAGATCGACCTCTGCGAGCGCGGGCGTGGCGGCCAGCCCGAGCGCCGGTACCAGCGCCAGCGCCAGCACGCCGGACGCGGCGATGCGACGTGAGGATGTGTTCACGAGAGCGGCTCCTTCTAACACTCTGCGACGACCATTGACAGTAGCGGCGTGACGTGGGGCGCGGTGACCAAAGCCGAGGAAACGGCCGCGATGGGTCAGATACCGCGCCCCCGGGTGTGCAGGGCGAGCAGGACGCGCTTGCCGGACACGGCGCCGGAGGCGACCGCCAGCGCGAACGGCACCCGCCGCTCGGCCGGGTTGGCCTTCAGCGCCCGCGCCGACCAGCGCAGCGCGTCCCGCCGCCGGCCGACGGTGGCGCAACCGAACGCGAGCTGCCCGTACACGCGTCCGGCGGCGCCCGGGACCTTGCCGATCTCCGGGTAGTGCTCCAGGAACCACTCCAGCGCCGCCACCTTCGTCTCCCACGCCTGCGCGTAGTACGACGTCAGCCCCCACAGGACGCGGACGTAGGGTTCGTCCACGTTGACGACGGGGTGGCGGCGGGCGGCGCGCAGCGCGAGGTCCCAGTCCTCGCCCTGGCTGCCCGGGATCGTCTCGTCCACCATGCCGATCTCGACGAGCCGCTCGCGGCGCGCCACGTAGGTGGACGAGTGGACGCTCATCATCCGGTCCCGGATGAGGGCGTCGTAGGTGACGCGGTCCGTCCCGGCCAGCCGGGGCAGCTCCCGCCCGTCGAAGTCGATGAGGATGCCGGAGCTGCACAGCACCGCCCCGGGCTCCCCCTCCAGCGCCTTCACCTGGGCGGCGACCTTGCCGGGCAGCCACTGGTCGTCGTCGTCGCAGAACGCGACGAGATCGGTGTCCAGGGACAGGATGCCGGAGTTGCGCGCCCCGGCCAGGCCCGGCTCCCGCGTGTTGGCGATCACCTCGACACGGTCGCCGGCGAACGACGCGTCCGGCTCGGCCCGGTCGAACACGACGACGGCGCGCAGCTCGCCCTCATAGTCCTGCGCGAGCACCGAGTCCAGCGCGCGGCGCAGCAGCTCCGGCCGGTCGTGCGTCGGGAGGACGACTCCCACGGATGGTGGCATCGAGGGCCTGCCCTGACTTTCGGGGGGAGATGGGTTCGGGG
>NZ_SMKH01000575.1 GCF_004348515.1 Actinomadura sp. KC345
CGCCGGGGGCGTGGACGGGTCGCCGCCCGGCTTGCCCGGGGTGGACGGCTTGCCGGGCTCCTTGCCGCCCTTGCCGCAGGTGACGGAGGCGATGCTGATCTTCTGGGTCTTGCCGGCGACGGTCGCGCGCACCTCGATGGCGGTGATGGTGAGGCTGCCGTCCTTGTCGCGGACGTGCCTGTTGAGTGTGACCGTGGCGTTGCCGAGCCCCTTCAGGTCGACGTTCACGGTGCTGTTGGGCGTCGCGGCGGCCTTCAGTTTCTTGCCGTTCAGCGTGGCCCTGACCAGGTTGGAGACGCCGTTGCCGTTCTCGCACTTGGCGGTGACCGCGCCGGCGCTGAGGCCGAGCCTGGGCACGTCGAGGTCGGCGACGGAGGCGCGGCCGTGGCCGGACCAGGCGGCTGCGTTGAGCACTCCCGCCCGGACGAGCGGGTTGGCCGGCAGTTCGGCGACGCTCTTGCGCTCCGGCTTCTGGGCCGTGGAGGTCACCGACGGGGTCGCGGGGATGGCGACCGGCCCGCTCGCCGAGATCGCGAAGGCCGAGCCGGCGCCGCCGCTCGTCGCGGACGCGGCGGGGACGGCGAGGGTGAAGGGCAGGGCGAGGGCGCCGACGGCGGCCGCGCACGTGGTGAGTGCCTGCAAACGCACTTTTCTCTCCTTGGTCGTTGGTTTCGGGGATGGCGAGCGGGGAGGCCGGCCTCAAGGCCGGAGAATCGGGGGACGTCAGTCCGTGATGTGGACCGGGGACCCGAGCGGGACCTTGGCGAGCCGCCTGAGGGCGTCCTCGGGGACGCGCACGCAGCCGTGGGTGACGGCCTTACCGAAGACGGACTTGGTCGGCCAGCCGTGGAAGGCCACGGTGCCGGGGCCGCCGCCGAAGGTGTCGAGCGTGGCCGAGTGCGCGCCGACCGGCAGGATCAGCGGGCTGTAGGTGGGCTTGGCCGGGGCGAGGGAGGCGAGCATGAACGTCCGCCCGGTCGGTGTGGGCGTCTTCGGCGCGCCGATCGCCACCTTCCAGGTTCCCTTCGGACGCCCGGAGTCGAGCAGGGTCATCGTCCGTTCGCCGAGATCCACCTTGATGACGTGGGTGCTGCGCGCGGTCTTCAGCCCGGAGTCGGGGATCCAGCCGGTGACGCCGTTGGGACGGCTCGGAAGCAGCACGCGCCGCCATCCGGGACGGCTTTCCACCACCGGCACCCACGTGGGGCCCTTGAGCTG
>NZ_SMKH01000576.1 GCF_004348515.1 Actinomadura sp. KC345
CCCCCGTCCTCCAGCGCCCGTCCTTCAGCCCCGGTGCCTGGTTACCGGTCGTTCGTGGGACCATCGGAACGTGACCGCTGACGCTGCCCGTTCCGACGACCTCTCCGCGGACCCGCCCGACGCCGGCGGGCTCGCCGCGAGCCCCTTCCTGCTGGCCTGCCGCCGGCGGCCGGTGCCGCACACGCCCGTGTGGTTCATGCGGCAGGCCGGACGCTCGCTGCCGGAGTACCTGCGGGTGCGCGAGGGCGTGCCGATGCTGGAGTCGTGCACCCGTCCGGACATGATCGTCGAGATCACGATGCAGCCGGTGCGCCGCTACGCGGTGGACGCGGCCATCTTCTTCAGCGACATCATGGTGCCGCTGAAGGCGATCGGCGTGGACCTCGACATCAAGCCGGGCGTCGGCCCGGTCATCGCCGACCCTATCCGGGACGAGGCGGGCCTGGCGGCGCTGCGCCCGCTCGAACCGGGCGACGTCCCGTACGTGACGGAGGCCGTCGAGGGCCTGGTCGGCGAGCTGGGGGCGACGCCGCTGATCGGGTTCGCGGGAGGCCCGTTCACGCTCGCCTCGTACCTGATCGAGGGCGGGCCGTCGAAGAGCCACGAGCGCACCAAGGCCATGATGTACGGCGAGCCCGAGCTGTGGGCCGACCTCATGGACCGGCTCGCCGACCTCACGATCGCGTTCCTGAAGGTGCAGGTCGCGGCCGGGGCGAGCGCCGTGCAGGTCTTCGACTCCTGGGTCGGCGCGGTCGCCGCGCAGGACTACCGCGAGTCGGTGCTGCCCCACACCCGCCGTATCTTCAGCGAGGTGGAACCGCTCGGCGTGCCGCGCATTCACTTCGGCGTCGGGACGGGTGAGCTGCTCGGCCCGATGGGCGAGGCGGGGGCGGACGTCGTCGGCGTCGACTGGCGGGTGCCGCTGGACGAGGCCGTCAGCCGCGTCGAGCCCGGCAAGGCGCTGCAGGGCAACCTCGACCCGGCGGTCCTGTACGCGCCCTGGGAGACCGTGGAGCGCCGGACCCGCGACGTCCTGGCCCGCGGACGCACCGCCGAGGGGCACATCTTCAACCTGGGCCACGGCGTCCAGCCGTCCACGGACCCGGACGTGCTGGCCCGCCTCGCGGACCTCGTCCACGAGGCGAGCACCGAAGACACGCGCTGACGCGGGACCGCCCGCCCTACTGGGGCGGGGGCGGCCCCTGGG
>NZ_SMKH01000577.1 GCF_004348515.1 Actinomadura sp. KC345
ACCCACACCCGTCCCACCGTCCGCCCGCCACCGGCCAGACAAACCACTCCGCCAAGCAAAACGCCCGGCCAGCCGAACCGACCAGCCTGGCGGATCCTGGGCACCCCGTCCTGGCGAAGGCGCCGTCTCGCGCTGCGCCGGCCTGTGCTGCATCGGCCCGCGCTTCGCGGGCCCGCGCTGCGTCGGCCTTGGGCGAGTCGGCGGGGGGTGGATTGTGTGGCTTGGTGGATGAAAAGGATTGAGTATCTGCTTCGTCATGTGAACCGATGGCATGGTGGAGTAGGTCTAACTCGCGTTGGCGTCTTGCGTGCGCTGACACATGCGGGCTGACTTGCGCGGGGAACGGTCCTCGCGGTCAGGAGAGGGGAACGGGCCGTTGTCCTACGGGCATATGGCGGGCGGCGGACCGTCTGTCGACACGATCCTGTCGGAGCCGAACTGCAAGCCGGGCGGGGTCGTGGCGGGCAAGGTGCATCTGCGCGGCGGGGCGCAGCCCGGCGAGATCCGGCACGTGACGCTCGCGCTCATGCCGCGCATGCAGAACGGCTACGGCGGGGAGACGGCCGGGCCGGAGGTGTACCGGGGCGCCCTCACGCGCGGTTTCCGGCTGGAGACCGGGCAGCAGCGCGACCTTGCGTTCTCCATCCCGCTGCCGTACGAGCTGCCGTTCACCACCGTGCTCGGGCACGAGCTCCCGGGTTTCACCATCGGGATGTGCACCGAGGTCGACGTGGCCGGGCAACCGGACCCCGGCGACATCGACCCGATCTCCGTGGAGCCGCTGGAGTCCCAGCAGTGGGTGCTCGCCGCGATCGCCCGGCTCGGTTTCCAGATCTCGAACGTGACGTTCGAGTCGTCCAAGCTCCGGGGCGTCGCCCAGCAGCTTCCGTTCCACCAGAAGATGCACCTCAACCCGCCGACGTCGTACCAGGGACGGATCGACAAGGTCGGGCTGAGCTTCGTCGCGAGCCCGCGCACCATGGCGTTCGTCCTGCGCGCCGAAGACCGCGAGGCCCCGTCGGACGAGTCGTTCGGCGTGTTCGCGGTCCCGCACGCCGAAGCCGCCGAAACCGACTGGAACTCCAAGATCGGCCAGTGGCTGGAGTCCGCGGTCGCCCTGCCACGCTCGTCCGGCTCCGGCTCAAGCGCGTCCCACGGCAGCCACCCGCCGCCGCCTCCGGCCCAGGCCCCAC
>NZ_SMKH01000578.1 GCF_004348515.1 Actinomadura sp. KC345
CTTGTTCTTTAACCTGGTTGGGTTCTTGGCTGGTGGGATCGGTGGTTCGCCTGACAGAGGGACGGCCTTGGCGTGATCATGTGCGCTGTTGAGGACGCAGTGTGATCACTACCAAGGCCGTGAGGGTTGAGTCTGCTGGATGAGCGTGCCCGTGTCGATTCCCTGTCGGTGTTGTCCCGGTTCCGGGTCGGTTTTCATGGCTGTCTGACCGCCCGGGCGGACGCGCTGTTCGAGCTGACCGATGCGCTGCTGTGCTCTGACGGGCCGGTGCGAACGCTGGTGGATCTGGCGTTGGCTCCCGAGCATCGGCGGGGGCATGGCGCGCTGTATGACGGCTTGAACTGCGGCGGCCTGGACGTGGCGCGGTTCCGGATGTCGCTGGCCGCGCTGCCGTTGCCGCGGGCCGCCGATGGCCGGATCGTGCTGGCGGTCGATGTCAGCCCGTGGCTGCGCTCGGACGCCCAGACCTCGGCGGAGCGCCTGTTCTGCCACGTGCACGGGCGAGGCAAGAACGCAGCGCAGTTCGTCCCCGGTTGGCCGTACTCATTCGTCGCCGCGCTGGAGACCGGCCGGACCTCATGGACGGCCGTTCTGGACGCGGTCCGGCTGGGCCCCGCCGACGACGAGACCGCGGTGACCGCCACGCAGTTGCGCGGGGTGGTCGGACGCCTGCTTGCGGCCGGGCACTGGCGCGACGGTGACAACGACATCCTGATTGTCGCCGACGCCGGCTACGACGTGACCCGGCTGGCGTTCCTGCTGGCCGACCTGCCGGTCGAACTCGTCGGCCGGATCCGCTCGGACCGGGTCCTGCGCCTGCCCGCCCCGCCGCGCCGGCCCGGCACCAACGGCCGTCCGCCCAGGCACGGCGGCGAGTTCGCGCTGAGCAACCCGGCCACCTGGCCGCGGCCGCAGCATGCCACCACCACCCAGACCACCCGCTACGGCACCGCGACGGCCTCCTCGTGGGACCGGCTGCACCCGCGCCTCACCCACCGCGCGGCCTGGCTGGAACACGATGGCCGGCTCCCGATCGTCGAGGGCACCCTGATCCTCCTGCACGTCGAGCAGATCCCCGGCACCGGCGACCCCAAGCCGGTCTGGCTGTGGTCCTCACGCACCGGCGCCTGCCCGCAGCACGTCGACCGGCTCTGGCAAGCGTTCCTGCGGCGCTTCGATCTGGAGCAC
>NZ_SMKH01000579.1 GCF_004348515.1 Actinomadura sp. KC345
CCACCGGACTCCCCACCACCGGCACCGTTGAGGAACCCGCCCGCTTCGCGATGTACGGGCCGGAGTTCGCCGACGACCCGCAGCGCGTCTACGCGCGGATGCGCGCCCACGGCGACCTCGCGCCGGTCGAGCTGGCCCCCGGCGTGCCGGCGACGCTCGTCATCGGCTACGACGCCGCGCTGGAGATCATGCGCGACCCCGACCAGTTCCCGCGGTGCAGCGAGGTGTGGGAGGAGGAGGTCGGCCCCGAGTGCCCGGTGCTGCCGATGATGATGGCCCGGCCCAACGCCCTGTTCACCAACGGCGCCGTCCACGCCCGGTTCCGGTCGGTGATCGTCGACAGCCTGGACCGCCTCGAACCGGCGCTGCTGCGCGAGTACGTCGCGGACGGCGCGAACAGCCTCATCGACAAATTCGCGCAGGACGGCAAGGCCGACCTCGTCGGCCAGTACGCCCGCACACTGCCGCTGCTGGTGTTCAACGAGATGTTCGGCTGCCCGCGCGAGATCGGTGACAAGCTCGTGCGAGGCATGAGCGCCATCTTCGACACCGTCGACGCCGAGAACGGCAACGCCCTCCTCGCCGAGGCGGGCCCCGAACTGGTCGCGCACAAGCGGCAGAAGCCGGGCGCGGACGTGACGTCCTGGATGATGCGCCACCCCGCCGGGCTCGACGACGCCGAGATGGCCGACCAGATCACGCTGCTGGTCGGCGCCGGCACCGAGCCCGAGCAGAACCTCATCGCCAACGGGATCCTGCTGCTGCTCTCCGACGACCGGTTCGGCGGCGACCTGTCCGGCGGGAGCCTGCCGGTCGAGGACGCCCTCGACGAGATCCTGTGGACCGACCCGCCGATGGCCAACTACGGGACGACGTTCCCCCGCCAGGACACCGACTTCCACGGGTACCGGCTGCCCGCGCACCAGCCCGTCGTGATCAGCTACGCCGCCGCGAACACCGACCCGTCCAGGTCGACGGCCAACCGGACGGGCAACCGCGCGCACCTGTCCTTCGCCGGCGGCCCCCACACCTGCCCGGCCAAGAACCACGCCCGCCTGATCGCGTCGGTCGCCATGGAGACGCTCCTGGACCGCCTCCCGGACCTGGACCTGGCCGTCGCCGCGCACGACCTGGAATGGCGCCCCGGCCCGTTCCACCGAGCCCTGACCGCCCTCCCCGTCACCT
>NZ_SMKH01000580.1 GCF_004348515.1 Actinomadura sp. KC345
AAACGTCGTCGTGGCGGGGGCGGGTGCGGCGGGGGTCTCCGCCGCCGACACGCTGCGCCGCGAGGGGTACGAGGGTTCCCTCGTCCTGCTCGGCGAGGAGTCGGCGCCGCCCTACGACCGTCCTCCGCTGTCCAAGCAGGTTCTGACCGGCGCGTGGGAGCCCGAACGGACCGTTCTGCGCGAGGGCGGCCACTACGCCGACCTGGAGGTCCGGCTGATCCGCGCCCAGGCGTGCGGACTCGACATCGAAGGCGGGCTCATCCGGCTCGATGGAGGCCGGAGCCTTCCGTTCGACGGCCTGGTGGTCGCGACCGGCCTGCGGCCCCGCCGCCTCCCGCAGGGGCGCGACCTGGCCGGGGTGCACGTGCTGCGGAATCGCCCGGACGCGCTGGCCCTGCGGGCCGCGTTCGCGCCGGGCCGGCGGCTGGTCGTGGTCGGCGCGGGCTTCCTCGGCCTGGAGGTGGCGGCCTCGGCCCAGAGCATGGGGCTGGAAGTGACCCTCGCCGATCCACTGCCGGTACCGATGATGCGGCAGGTCGGCCCACGCATCGGCGGCGCCGTCGCGGAGCTTCACCGCGGCCGCGGCGTGGACCTGCGCATGGGGGTCGGCGTCAAGGAGATGGCGAGCGACGGCCGGGGCGCGGCCGTGACGCTGTCGGACGGCACGGTCGTGCCCGCCGACGTCGTGCTCGTCGCCATCGGGGCGGAACCCGCGGTGGAGTGGCTGCGCGGGTCCGGGCTTCCTCTCGGGGACGGCGTCGAATGCGACGAGCACTGCCGTGCTGCGCCGGGGATCTACGCGGCGGGCGACATGGCCTCGTGGATCAACCCCCGCTACGGACGCCGCATGCGGCTCGAACACCGGATGAACGCCACCGACCAGGGGGCCTGCGCGGCGCTCAACCTGCTACACGGGGACGCCAAGCCGTTCGCCCCGCTCCCCTATTTCTGGACCGACCAGTACGACGTGAGGATTCAGGCCCACGGCGTGTTCCCTGAGGAAAGCGACGTGACGATCGAGGAGGGGTCGGTCGAGAACGGGCGGTTCGTGGCCCTGTACCGGACCGGCGGTGAACTCACGGGGGTCCTCGGCTGGAACTTGCCCGCGCGCGTCATGCCCTACCGGAAGCGGCTGCTGGACCAGGCGCCGCCGCGGTAGGGCAACGGTCCCGGGAGG
>NZ_SMKH01000581.1 GCF_004348515.1 Actinomadura sp. KC345
CCCGTCCCATCAGCGCCATCGCCGCCCGGTGGGGATTCACCAGCCCCGCACACTTCAGCCAGACGTTCCGCACCGCCTACGGGCTCTCACCACGCCAGTTCCGCCGGCAGTACGCCACAGCGCACACACACTAAAGAAGTGTGCACTCATCCGTAACGACAGGCCCGGCCACGTCCTGGATCCTCTAATGAGGAAGACCATCCGGGCGAACCGAACCTGAAGCAGGCCACAGGTGGTGAACACATGGGGGCTGAACGCGTAGGTAAGACGTCCGGCGATCCACGTGGCCCACGTGTGGGGCGGTTGCTCGTCACCAGTGACCGAAAGGATGTATCAGTAATGAAAAACCTCAAGACGGCAACCGTGATAATGGCGCTCAGTGGCGGGCTCGTCACCTGGGGGTTCGTTGCCGTGCCCAGTGAGGCGGCGGTGACCAAGAAGCCTGCGGTCGCAGGTGCCGTGGTGAGCGTCAGCCCAAATGCCGAGTACACGGAGGACCCACTCAGAAGCACGCCCGCCACCTGGGTATCGAACTGCCCACAGTCTAGATTCTGCACTACGCAGACGGGCAGCACCGGGCGGAATATTGGATTTCAGTTCTACAGGTGCACGGAGTACGCCCTTACCAACTGGGGCGTCAACGGCAACAACTACAGACTGGTGTACAACAATCAGAACGTGACCGTGAAGTACCTCAACCGGCGACACGGTGTGCTTGATTCCACATCTCCCTGGACGAGCGATGTGGTGAATTTCAAGCCGGTGTGGTACATCAGCCTCTGCAACTGACCTCGTCCGCCCTACTACGGCAGGGCTGACACGTTCGCTATCGAGAGGGAAGCTCCCGGAACGCGGGCGCGCCGCCGACCGCCCGATCGTGCGGGCTTGTCGACGGCGCCGGGACGCGGCAGGGGCTCCGGATATGGCCCCGTACCCGAGGCGCCAGCTCATCGACTCCCTGACCGCCAAACTCAACGCCGCCCGCCCCTACTGGCACAACCCCGGCCACATCGACGTATGTTTCGCCGGGGTGCAAGGTCAAGTCGCCGCTCACTGTCGTCCAGGACGGAGACAACCAGTGGCACGGAACCTGTCAAACCGGATGAGACGTCAGGCCACGTGGGTGGTTTGTGGCTTGTTGTCGGTCTGGGGTTGGGGTGGCGGGTTGATCCAGACC
>NZ_SMKH01000582.1 GCF_004348515.1 Actinomadura sp. KC345
GTTCCGGGTGTGGGCGCGGCTCCCGCTGGGGGACGGTCCCGACGAGGAGCAGGAGCAGATGGAGGAGATGGCGTGATCCGGGTGATGCTGGCCGACGACCAGACGCTGGTGCGGGCGGGGTTCCGGTCGATCCTGGAGGGCGAGGACGACATGGAGGTCGTCGCCGAGGCCGGGGACGGGGAGCAGGCGGTGCGGCAGGCGGCGCAGCTGCGTCCCGACGTGGTGCTGATGGACATCCGGATGCCGGTCCTGGACGGGCTGGAGGCCACCCGCCGCATCATCACCGACCCGCGGCTCGACGCCGTCAAGGTGGTGATCCTGACGACGTTCGACCTGGACGACTACGTGTACGGCGCGATCAAGGCGGGGGCCAGCGGGTTCCTGGTGAAGGACACCGAGCCGCCCGAGCTGATCCACGGGGTGCGGGTCGTGGCGCGCGGCGACGCGCTGCTCGCGCCGACCGTGACGCGGCGGCTCATCGCCGAGTTCGCGTCCCGGATCACCGCGCCGCCGCCCGCCGCGGAGCTGGACTCCCTCACCGACCGCGAGCGGGAGGTGCTGGAGCTGGTCGCCGCCGGGCTGTCGAACGAGGAGATCGCCGGGCGGCTGGTGCTGTCGCCGGCGACCGCCAAGACCCACGTGAGCCGCATCCTGTCGAAGGTGGGGGCGCGGGACCGGGCGCAGCTGGTGGTGCTGGCCTACGAGTCCGGCGTGATCCGTCCCGGATGGCTCGGCTGAACGGCCGCGCCCCGACCGCAACCGGCCGGGGCGCGGCGGTGTTGAACGGATGTGACGGTTACGGACGAGGCTCTCACCCCGCCGCCCGCCGGTGACACGGCGGGCGCGCGGGTCGCGGCGGCGCTGGCGCGGGACCTGGACGCCGGGTTCGCCGACCTGTACGAGGCGTACCGGGGGGCGGTGTTCTCCACCGCGCTGCGGTTGTGCGGGCGGTGGGCCGAGGCCGAGGACCTGTCGGCGGAGGCGTTCCTGCGGGCCTACCGGGCGCTGTGCGGGTACGAGCGGGAGCGGATCGAGGGGTTGCGGCCCCGGGCGTGGCTGCTGACGATCCTGGCCAACGTGTGGCGCAACAGCCTGCGGTCGGCGGCGCGGCGCCCGGCGACCGGCCCGATCGAGGACGCTCCCGACCCGCCCGACCCGGGCGAGGGCGTGGAG
>NZ_SMKH01000058.1 GCF_004348515.1 Actinomadura sp. KC345
CCCCGGACAGGCCCCCCGTAAGGACCGGCACGCACCGCCCGAGGCACTCGCACTCCCGTACGGGGAACACGGCAGGCCGGTTCAGCTGGCGCTCACACGTCCGGCGCCATCCACCGCCGGTGGGCACGCCCTGGCACGCCTGACCTCCCATCCGGCGACCAGGGTCAGTCCGGAGGCAACGCCCTGGCGTAGCGCTGGGAAAGCTCGCGGACGTGTTCGACCAGTTCGGGCGGCGAGTCGACGTGGAAGTCGAACCCCAGCATCCCCACCCAGACGGCGACGGTCTCCAGGCTGTCGGCCCCCGTGACGAGCACGGCGTGCGCCTCGTCCACGGTCTCGACGACGCCGACGGCCGGGTTGATCTTCGCCAGGACCTCCTCCGCGGGCGCGTCGACGAGGATCCGCGCGTGCACCCGCCAGCCGGTCGAGGCCACCTCGCGCAGCACGAACGCCGAGTAGTCGCCGCCCTCCATCGGGCGCGCCTGGAACCGTCCGGCGCCGGGCGTCCGGAGTTCCATCCAGTCGGCACGGAACACCGCCCACTCACCGCCCGGCCGCCGCCGCGCGACGACGTACCAGCGCTGCTGCCAGCTCACCAGGCGGTACGGATCGGCCTCGACCCGCGCGTCGTCGCGGTAGCGGAAGCGCAGGCCCTCCCGGTCCCGGACCGCCGCCGCCAGCTCGCCGATCAGCGCCGCGTCCACGGTGGGGGCGGCCACGTTCGTGCCGGTGTTCGCCGGGCCCGCCTCGGTCGTCTCGCGCAGCGCGCGGACGCGCCGGTGGAGCCGCGCGGGAAGGGAGCGCTCCAGCTTGGCCAGCGCCTCGCCGCCGACGTCGGCCAGCCCCGGCACGACGGTGCCGACCACGCTCAGCCCGACCGCCACCGCCACCGCCTCGTCGTCGGCGAGCAGCAGCGGCGGCAGCCGGCCCTGGTCGCCGAGCCGGTACCCGCCGTCCCGCCCCCGGACGGCGTCGACCGGATAACCCAGCTCCCGCAGCCGCTCGACATCCTTGCGCACGGTGCGGACGTCGATGCCGAGGCGCTCGGCGAGCTGCGGCCCGGTCCAGGCCGGGCGGCCCTGCAGCAGGCCCAGCAGAGCCAGCAGCCTGGCCGACGTGCCGATCACAGTGCCCCCAGAAGTCCATGGCAATACAGGCCCGGAATGATCCTGTATGGACTCTAGCGTGAGTGTCATGACGAACACCGAAAGCACCGCGAACCTGACCATCACGCCGTTCACCGTCGCCGTCGACCAGGCCGACCTGGACGACCTGCGTCACCGGCTAAGCCGCACCCGGTTCGCCGACCAGCTGCCGACGGACGGCTGGTCCCAGGGGACCCCCGTGGACCACCTGCGCGAGACCGTCGATGCCTGGCGCGAATTCGACTGGCGCGCGGTGGAGGCCAGGCTCAACGCGCTGCCCCAGTTCCGCACCGAGATCGACGGGCAGACGATCCACTTCCTCCACGTACGCTCCCGCCACGCCGGCGCGACGCCGCTCCTGCTCACGCACACCTACCCGGGCTCCGTGCTCGACTTCCTCGACATGATCGAGCCGCTGACCGACCCCGAAGCGTCCGGCGGCTCGGCCCGGGACGCCTTCCATCTGGTGATCCCGAGTCTGCCCGGCATGGGCTTCAGCACCCCGCTGGCCGACGGCACGTGGACGACCGCGCACACCGCCAGGGCCTTCGACACGCTGATGCGCGCCCTCGGCTACGACTCCTACGGCGCGCACGGCTCGGACGGCGGCGCGATGGTGTCCCGGGAGCTCGCCAAGGAGGGCGTCCCCGGGTTCCTCGGCGCCCACGTCCTGCAGCTCTTCTCCTTCCCCTCCGGCGACTCGGCCGAGTTCGAGAAGATGACCCCGGCCGACTACGCGGCCCTGGAGTTCGCCGGCTGGTTCCAGAGCGTCAACGGCTACGCCGACCTGAACGCCAAGCGCCCGCTGACGATCGCCGCCGCCCTGAGCGACTCACCGGTCGGGCAGCTGGCCTACAACGAGCTCTTCTGGAACTTCGGCAACGGCACCAGCCTGGTCACCCGGGATCAGGTGCTCGCCCAGGCGAGCCTGATGTGGCTGACCAACACCTCCGCCGGCGCGACCCGCTTCCACCACACGGAGAAGGACGCCGAGAACGGCGTCAACGACGGCCCGATCGGCGTCGCCGTCTTCGCCGACGACTTCCGCTCGATCCGCCCGTTCGCGGAACGCGACAACACCGACATCGTGTCGTGGACCGAGCACCCGCGCGGCGGCCACTTCGCGTCGATGGAGGTGCCCGAGGAACTGACCGACGCCATCCGCACCTTCTACCGCGACCGCCGCCCGTAACCACCCCGCCATCTGCCGCGACCCAGGTCAGCCGCAGGTCACCACGCGGTGCGCGCCACGACGATCCGTCGCGGCGCGCACCGGCCTGTGCGCCGTCACCGGCCGGAACGCCACCAGGGCGTGGTCTGCCTCCGGCCAGAGTCCTATTGGGCCATGTCGACGAAGCGGCTGTAGTGCCCCTGGAAGGCGACGGTCACGGTCGCGGTCGGGCCGTTGCGGTGCTTGGCGACGATCAGGTCGGCCTCACCGGCGCGCGGCGACTCCTTCTCGTACGCGTCCTCCCGATGCAGCAGGATCACCATGTCCGCATCCTGCTCGATTGACCCCGATTCACGTAGATCAGACACCATGGGTTTCTTGTCGGTTCTCTGCTCGGGGCCTCGGTTGAGCTGCGACAGCGCGATGACCGGGACGCCGAGCTCCTTGGCGAGGAGCTTCAGCGAGCGGGAGAACTCCGAGACCTCGACCTGGCGGCTCTCGACGCGCTTGCCCGACGTCATCAGCTGCAGGTAGTCGATGATGACCAGCCGCAGGTCATGCTGCTGCTTGAGCCGCCGGCACTTCGCCCTGATCTCCATCATCGACATGTTGGGCGAGTCGTCGATGAACAGCGGCGCCTCGGCGACCTCGCTCATCCGGCGCGCGAGCCGCGTCCAGTCCTCGTCCTGCATGGTGCCCGACCGCATCGCATGCAGCGCCACCCGCGCCTCGGCCGACAGCAACCGCATCGTGATCTCGTTGCGCCCCATCTCCAGGCTGAAGAACGCCGACGTCAGCCCATGCTTGATCGAGGCGGCCCGGGCGAAATCGAGGGCAAGTGTCGAGTTATGCGTCGGTATGCACGACCGCCCCACCAGATACATGTGATCGGCGTTGTCGACCTGGACGCACCGGACCGGCACGCTCTCCACCGGCCGCACGTCCACGATGTACCGCACCCGCGCCTTCGGCTGGACGTCCTGGCGCTGCCGAGCCGCTTTACGCGGCAACCGGAACACCGGCTCGGGCGGCGTGAAGTTGACCCGGTAGTAGGTGGAGGTCTCCAGGGAACGTCCCTTGACCGGCTTGGTCGTCATCGTCGCCCGATAGCCGAGACTGAGTATCAGCTCGTGCGCTCCTTCGGCGAGCCGCTTGTCGACGAACGCGAGTTGCACCTGCCCGATCTCCGATACGTACCCGTCGGTGTCGAGCATCCCGGCCAGCAACGCCCGCCGCTGTTCCTCAGAGGCCCGCAGGTACTGGGGCGGTATGTGCTTGTTCCGCCACACTCCCAGGTCTTTGACTTTTCGGTTGAGGCCGGGCAAGCCGAACCGTCCGGGAGTCATGCGCCGCGTGACCGGTTGCCCGGCCGATTCGATCTGTTCCAGAATCTCCTCGTCAAAGCAGGTGATAGAGCCATCCGAGCTGCAGCCGCCGCCGAGCCAGGCACCCAGCACGTAGGGATCGACGGGGAGCTCTGCGAAAGGAAGCTGGAACGGCGCCGCAACTTCGACAGCGTGATTGGGACGGTTGTCGCCGTCGCAACGCAGCGTCGCGGCGATCTCCTGGGTCGTCTTGATCGGGCGGTGCTGCGCCATGGTCGCGCAGTTCTTGGGCCGGGCCGCGCGCTCCAGTAGTCCCCGGTAGAGGTGTGTGCACTCATAGCGAAGGTGTCGCTTGGAGGCGCTCGCGTCGACCTCGCCACGGTGCCCCAGCTCCTTGGTCACCGTGCGGAGCACATGCGTGAACACCTCACCGGCTTCGGCCACCGCCTCGCGGTGCATGAGGAGTCGTCGGGGTCCCTCGTCGGCATCCGCCGTCAGCCACCGGACCCGATTGATCGCCTCATCGGACCAGTGATACGCGGTCCTGCGTTGAGTCTGCTGGCGGCGGCCGGCCCGGGTCGTCGTGCGCCACTGGTGCTCGGCGTCGGCGATTACCACCTCGCCGTCCGAGAACTCGACCTCGAAGCAGGGACGACCCTCCATCACCCCGGTTGCGGCGACGACGCGAGTCGGTTTTCCGTCGCTTCCGATCAGATAATCACCGACGGACACTTCCCCCATGGTCGTCCAACCTGACGGGGTTGGAAGGGGAGTTTTCAGACATACCGCCTTGCCCATTGCCGGTCTTGCGGCAACTACCACCATTTGTCCGGGATGGAGGCCGTTGGTCAGGGCGTCCAGGTCGGCGAAGCCGGTGGGGCAGCCGACCATCTGGCCGCCCCGGCTGCCGATCGCCTCGATCTCGTCCAGGGCGCCCGGCATGATCTCGCTGAGGGCGACGTAGTCCTCGCCGGCGCGCTTCTCGGCGATGGCGAAGACCTCGGCCTGGGCGCGGTCGAGGACCTCGTCGGCGTCGGCCCCGTCCGCGGCGTACCCCATCTGGACGATGCGGGTGCCGGTCTCGACCAGGCGGCGCAGGACCGAGCGCTCGTGGACGATCCTGGCGTAGTACCCGGCGTTGGCCGCGGTGGGCACGAGCGAGATCAGGGTGTGCAGGTAGGGGGCGCCGCCGATGCGGCCGATCTCGCCGTTCTTGGCCAGCTCGCCGGCGACGGTGACGGCGTCGGCGGGGTCGCCGCGGCCGTAGAGGTCGAGGATGGTGTCGTAGACGATCTGGTGCGCGGGACGGTAGAAGTCGGGCGTGCGCAGGAGCTCGACGACCTCGGCGATGGCGTCCGGGGAGAGCAGCATGCCGCCGAGGACGCCCTGTTCGGCGGAGATGTCGTGCGGTGGGGTGCGCTCGAACTCGGGCTCGGACGGCCCGATCTCGGCAACGCTCACGTGGCACCCCCTTCATCTGCGGTCGCGACGGTCCCGTCCACCCCTTCGCGAACCGTCCACCCCACGTCTATCCCAAGCGTCCGACATTCTCCCGAGCCCACGCGGCGGCGAGCAAAGCGTCCTGTGGACGAGCCTGTGGACTGCCTGTGCAGACACGCCGGACCAGTTGTGCACGACCTGTGGACAACTTTGTGGATTCATCGCGGAGGACCGCTCCGGCAATCCGTTGAGCTGCGGAAACTTCGTCCACCGGGTGTGCGGGAAAGAAAGTCCGCCGCCCGTCCGGATGTAAGGCGTGAACATTACTAGAGGAATTACAGGCTGGTACCCTCGGCGCGGTGACGACGACTCCCCGGCGGCCCGCGAGGACGCACGATCGCGAGATCCTGCGGCTGGCCGTCCCGGCGTTCGGTGCACTCGTCGCCGAGCCCCTGTTCCTGCTGACGGACTCGGCGATCGTCGGACGTCTCGGCACCGAGCCGCTCGGCGGCCTGGGAGTCGCCGGGCAGGCCCTGAGCACCCTGGTCTACCTGTGCGTCTTCCTCGCATACGGGACGACGGCCGGGGTGGCCCGGCGGCTCGGCGCCGGGGACATGCGGGCCGCGATCCGGCAGGGGATCGACGGCATGTGGCTCGCGCTCGCCATCGGGCTCGTGCTGATCGCGGCCGGGTGGCCGCTGACGTCCCTGATCGTGGAGGCGTTCGGCGCGTCCCCGGCCGTCACGCCGTACGCCGAGACGTACCTCAAGGTGAGCCTGTTCGGCATCCCGTCGATGCTGGTCATCCTGGCCGGGACGGGCGTGCTGCGCGGCCTGCAGGACACCCGCACCCCGCTCCTGGTGTCCATCGGCGGCTTCTCGCTGAACGCCGTGCTCAACGTGCTGTTCGTCCTCGTCCTGGACTGGGGGATCGCGGGCGCGGCGTGGGGGACGGTGATCGCGCAGACGGGGAGCGCCGCCGTCTACGTCCTGGTGGTGCTGCGGGCGGCGCGGCGGCACGGGGCCCCGGTGCGCCCCGACCTGGACGGGTTGAAGACGTCCGCCACGGCGGGTTTCGGCCTGCTGGTCAGGACGGCGGCGCTCCGCGTCGTGCTGATCGTGGGGACGTCGATCGCGGCCCGCATGGGGGACGAGGAGATCGCCGCCTACCAGGTCGGCTTCCAGGTGTGGACGCTGCTGGCGTTCGCGCTCGACGCGATCGCCATCGCCGGTCAGGCCATCACGGGACGCTACCTGGGCGCGTCCGACGTCACGGGCACGCGCGCCGTCACGCGCCGGATGGTGTGGTGGGGGATCTGGTGCGGCGTGGCCTTCGGACTGGTGATCCTGCTGGTCCGTCCGTGGCTTCCCGCCCTGTTCACAGCGGACGGCGGCGTCCACGACCTGCTGTTCGCCACCCTGCTCATCGTCGCGGTGCTGCAACCCGTCGCGGGCGTGGTGTTCGTCCTGGACGGCATCCTGATCGGGGCGGGCGACGGCGCCTACCTCGCCGCGACGACGCTGGTCGCGACGGTCGCGTTCCTGCCGACCGCGATCATCCTCTACCGGGCGGACGCCGGGCTGACCGGACTCTGGGCGGCGATCGGGCTGTGGATGCTGACCCGCCTGCTCACGCTGGGCCTGCGCGCCCGCGGCGACCGGTGGATGGTCACCGGCGCGGTCCGCTGAGCGCCGATTTCCGCGAACCGCACCCGCAACGCCCGTCACACTCGCTACTATTCGAACATGTGTTCCACACATGGCGAGCGGATGGCCCGCCTGACACAGGCGATCGACGACCTGGCGGCGGAAGGCCTCGCCGGTCTGCCTCCCGAAACCCTGGTGGAACGCGTCGCCGGCATCTGGTCCCTGGTCGAAGGCATCGACCCCGAGATAGCCCGCCGCCGAACCCGCTACACCACCCCGGACACCTGACCCGGCCGCCGCCCGCCCTCGCCCCGGCGTCGAAGCGGCGTACGCTCACCGGCCCGTCGGCGTTCGGTGCCGTGGTCGATACCGGGTGCCGGGTGCCGTGGCCGGGTGCCGGTGCCGTGGTGGTCAGCCGAAGCCGTCGAAGGGCGGGAAGATCGGCGCCTCCGGGCCACCGGTCGCGTTGTTCGCGTCCGACGGGCCGTCCATGCGGGCGGCCACCGACCTGCGCAGTTCGGGGAGGCGGGCGTAGAGCCGGTCGCCGGGGCACGCGGTGTTGTTGAAGTCGCGATGGCCCACGATCGCCTGGAACGGGTCGAGGTCGTACGACCGGCAGAGCCACACGCACACCTCCACCAGCGAGTCCCACAACCGGCCCGGGACCTGCTTCTTCGTGTACGTGCCCTCGTTCTCGATCCCGATGGTGTGGTCGTTGTGGTGCAGGACGTGCGCGCCGACGGCGAGGTCCTTCGCCTGGACGGCCTTCAGGCTCTTGTTGCGCCCCTCCATCACGATGCCGCCGCGGCTGATGGTGAGCTGCTGGCCGGCGTCGTCCCAGCCGTTCCGGTCCATGTGCCACGCCTGGATCTTGCGGGACAGGGCGAAGGCGTGGCCGAGCGACCGCTTGCTGGAGTTCGCCGTGGCCGTGTGGTGGATGACGATGCGGTCGGGGGCCCGGCCGACGACCTTGGCCGGACGCTTCGGCGATCGGGCGTTCCATTGGGAGCGCGTGTACACCTGCGGAGCATCCGCCCTGAAGGCGGCGTGACCGCCGGCCTGGAGGTCCGGCCCGGCGGCGGAGAGTTCGTCCGCCATGGCCACATTGTGGACGCTCGCCCCGACCGAGAGCAGGCCCGCCCCCACGACTCCGCCGATGAGCGCGCGGCGCGTCACCAGCGCACCCTCCTGGCCCGTGTCCTCCGCGCCGTCCCCCGAATGCGCGATCAACGCCGCCCCCTTCGTTCCGCGCCGATGTGGTTACGGAACGTATTGGCCGCTGAGTTGATCACCCAAACACAGGGTGATTCAGGGAGGTTTCACATGAAACCCAGAGCGCCCTCCCCGGCATTGAACGGCGCAAAGCCCGATCTTGTAGAAGAAATTGCCGCCACAAGAACCTATCGCGCCACTCGGGCTCACCCGGGTCCGGGCGATCCCAGCCGGTACGTCCCCCAGGCCAGGCCCGCCGCCCCGAACAGCGACAGCAGCACGCCGGCCCCGAGCACGTCGCCGGAGTGGGCGATCCATCGATCGGTCCCCGGCAGCCGGGACGCGGTGACCCGCTCCGGATCGCGCCGCCCGTCGTGGTCGACGAAGGTCAGCCTGGTGCGCTGCCTCTGGCGGCCAGGGGTGACGGCGCCGTCACGCCGGCCGCTCAGCGCGGCCAGCATGGCCCTCCGCCTGGCCTCGTCGTTGGCGCGGGCCTGAGCCGGGCTCTCACCCGTGCAATGCCAGACGGTGCCGCCCTTGACGGAGACGGATCGGCAGTCGATACGGGTGAAGTCGTGCGTCTCCAGCCCGAAGGCCCCGGTCCCCAACGAGATCACACCGACCCCGGCCACCACGGCCCACAGGCCGCCCGCCAACGGCCCCGAGGCCGTCCACCACCGCCGTCCCAACGCCCCTCCCATGCCCGTGATGTCACGGTAAACCGCCTGGCCGATGCCTGGGCATGGAACGACCCCCGTGCTCCGGTGGGCGGAGCGCGGGGGTCGTTCGGTGGAGTGTGCGTCAGGCTTCGACGACGTCCACGTCGATGGTGGCGTTGACGTCGCTGTGCAGGCGGACGCTGACCCGGTGGGTGCCGATGGTCTTGATCGGGTTGCCGATCTCGATGCGGCGGCGGTCCAGGTCGGGGCCGTCGGCCGCGCGGACCGCCTCGGCGATGTCGGCCGCGGTCACGGCGCCGAACAGGCGGCCGCCGCTGCCGGTGCGGGTGCGCAGCGTCACGCGCAGCGCCTTCAGCCGGCCGGCGACCTCCTGGGCGTGCTCGACGGTCGCGATCTCGCGAGCCGAACGCGCCTTCTTGATCGACTCGATCTCCTTCTCGGCGCCCCGGGTCCACCTGATGGCGAAACCGCGGGGGACGAGGTAGTTGCGGCCGTAGCCGTCGCGGACCTCGATGACGTCACCGGGCTCACCGAGTCCGGAGACCTGCTGGGTCAGGATGAGCTTCATGATCTTTCCCCCTGCCTCAGCGCGCGGTGCTGGTGTAGGGCAGCAGCGCCATCTCGCGGGCGTTCTTGATCGCCGTGGCGACGTCCCGCTGGTGCTGGGTGCAGTTGCCGGTCACTCGCCGGGCACGGATCTTGCCGCGGTCGGAGATGAACTTCCGCAGCAGACCGGTGTCCTTGTAGTCGACGTAGGAGATCTTCTCCTGGCAGAAAACGCAAACCTTCTTCTTGGGCTTGCGGGGAGGTGGCTTCGCCATCGTGGTGCTCCTTTGGGAGAGCCCCGCTCACGCGGGAATGGACGTTTACTTGAACTTGCTCGGGTGCCGCGGCCGCTAGAACGGCGGGTCGTCGGAGAAGCCGCCCCCGCCGCCACCGCCGGTGGCCCAGGGGTCGTCGGGCGGGGCGCCGCCGCCCTGCTGGCCGCCGCCGAAACCGCCGCCCTGCTGGCCGCCGCCACCGCCGAAACCGCCGCCGCCCTGGCCGCCGCCGCCGCCGCCGCCGAAGCCGCCGCCTCCGCCCTGCCGCTGGGTCTTGTTGACCTTGGCGGTGGCGTTGCGCAGCGACGGGCCGACCTCTTCGACCTCGATCTCGAAGACGGTGCGCTTCTCACCCTCGCGGGTCTCGTACGACCGCTGCTGAAGGCGGCCCTGCACGATCACCCGCATGCCGCGCTGCAGGGTCTCGGCCACGTTCTCGGCCGCCTGCCGCCAGACGTTGCAGGTCAGGAACAGCGCCTCGCGGTCCTTCCAGTCGCCCGACTGGCGGTCGAAGTACCGCGGGGTCGAGGCGATGCGGAAGGACGCGACCGCCTGGCCGCTCGGGGTGAAGCGCAGGTTCGGGTCCTCGACGAGGTTCCCGACGATCGTGATTACGGTGTCGCCTGCCATGGGGCTCGCTCCGGCTGGTGAGAGGGCTGAGCCTGGCTCAGTGGACCTCGGGGCGGATGACCTTCGTACGGAGGATCGACTCGCTCAGGTTGAGCTGCCGGTCGAGCTCCTTGACCGTGGCAGGCTCAGCCGACAGGTCGACCACCGCGTAGATGCCTTCGGACTTCTTCTGGATGTCGTACGCCAGGCGCCGGCGGCCCCAGACGTCGACCTTCTCCACACTGCCGCCGCCGTCCTTGACGACCTTCAGGAACGGGTCGAGCGCCGCGCCCGCGGTGCGCTCGTCGATGGCGGGGTCGAGGATGGTCATGAGTTCGTAACGACGCATGCTGTGTCCCTACCTCCTCTGGACTGATGCGGTCACGGTCTCTCCGTGACAGGAGGGCTGTTGCGTCTCCCGCGGCTGTGCCGGGACCCGGATCGCCGGGCGCACCTGCCGTGAGACCGATACAGGCTACCAACAGTTGGCAGCGTGTGAGCCGGTTCCGCCGGTACGGCGGCTCGGTGCGGCGGCTCAGTGCCGCGCGTGCCGGCGGACCTTGCCGGCGCAGCGCCGCCGCTCCAGTTCGGCCATGATGTCGGCCATCCGGGCGCGCATGCGGGCGGTCTGGGTCGTCAGCAGCGACAGCTCCTCGACGAGCTCCGCGTCACCGATGAGCCCCAGCTCAGCTTTCGTCAAGATGGTGCACCTCCTGCTCTCCCCCGCTTCCCCTCGGGGGAACGGACCGAGCCGGTTTCTCGAATCCATGTTCGACTCTACCGGGCGCCGCCGACATTTTCCGTCCGACCGCGCCGGTTGATCCGCGGTCCCGGTGGGCATCTCTACCGGCATGGTCCGTCCGGTCCCGCGCACACCACACACCCCCGGCGCGGGAGCCCTGACCTGAGGAGGGTCTCCGATGCCGCAGGAGGCAGCAGGCACCAGGAAGCCCACAGACACCAGGAAGCCCACAGACACCAGGAAGCCCACAGACACCAGGAAGCAGGGCATCGGCCTCGACGGCAGGCCCGAGTCGCACCGGTACCAGGATGCGCTGGCGATCACCTCGATCACGATCGGTGTCGCCGCTCTCATCCTCGGCTGGATCGAGGCGACCCACTTCCCCGGCGCCATCGCCGGTCTGATCGGCCTGCCGCTCGCCCTGTACTCCCAGATGATCTCCGAGACGACGAACGAACGCTGGCTGAACGTCGTCGGCATGGTGACCTCGTTCCTGGGCATCGGCTTCGCCCTGAACAACGGCGGCCTGTCGCTCTGACCCCGTCCTCCGCCTGACCTCCCGCGCCGCGGTCCCGGCCGGCGGACGCAGGTGTCGGAGGGCGCGGCTAGGCTCGTCGGCATGCGCATCGGAGCCCATGTCGACCAGATCAACCCGCTCGACAACGCCCGCGCGATCGGGGCTGACGTCGTCCAGTTCTTCCTGGGCGACCCGCAGGGTTGGAAGAAGCCCGTCCTGCCGGAAGGCGTGGAGGCGCTGGCGGGCTCCGGCGTGGACGTCTACGTACACGCGCCGTACACGATCAATGTGGCGACATCCAACAACAGGATCCGCATCCCCAGCCGCAAGAACCTCACCCAGCAACTGGAGGCGGCCGCGTCCATCGGCGCGAAGGCGCTGATCGTGCACGGTGGCCATGTGCTGAAGGACGACGACCCCGAGACGGGTTTCGAGAACTGGCGCAAGGTGTTCGAGCGGGTCGAGTGCCCCATCCCCGTCTACATCGAGAACACCGCGGGCGGCGGAAACGCCATGGCGCGCAAGTTCGACCGGATCTCACGGCTGTGGGAGGTGCTGTCCGGGGTACCGGGGCTGGAGTCCAAGCTCGGCTTCTGCCTCGACACCTGCCACGCGCACGCGGCGGGGGAGGAACTCATCGACGCCGTCGACCGCATCAAGGCCATCACCGGCCGCATCGACCTGGTGCACTGCAACGACAGCCGCGACGCGTTCGGGTCCGGGGCCGACCGGCACGCCAACCTGGGCAGCGGCAACATCGAACCCGATCTGATCCTGGGCGTGGTGCGGGCCGCGGGCGCGCCCGTCGTGGTGGAGACACCGGCGGACGGCCAGGCGGAGGACATCTCCTGGTTGCGTTCCAAGCTCTGACGGCGCAAAGTCAGAGGTGGCCGCGGGAGGCGGGAACCCGCGAGGCCGACGCGACATCTAACCCCTCATAAGACCCAGCATGACGACATAACCGAAGGTCGCGTCACACTGGCATAATCCGGAACCAAGCCTCAGCGCACGCGCGTCCACTCCGGCGGCGGGCGCGCGAACCGATCGGGAATCACATGGCATACGACCCCTACGGCTACGGCTCCCAGGACCCCTACGCCCAGTCCTACTCCCAGCAGCCCGTGCAGCAGCACCACTACTACGGCTCCGCCCCGGTCGCCGCGCCGACGAACGGCATGGCCACCGCTTCGATGATCTGCGGCATCATCGGCTTCTTCGCCTGCGGCCTGACGTCCATCCTCGCGATCATCTTCGGGCACGTCGCGCAGAGCCAGATCAAGCGGACCGGTGAGGGCGGCAGCGGCATGGCCGTTACCGGCCTCATCCTCGGCTACCTCCTCACGGTGGGCTGGATCGTCTTCTGGTTCCTTTACATCCTGGGGCTGGCGATGTTCGCCGCCGAGACGGGCAGCACGACCACCTACTAGATCCACCCAGACCTACGAGACCCACAGCGAGACCCACGAGACCTCCTCGGGGCGGTCAGGCGAGGCGGGGGACGCCTGCAACTTCCACACCGACGCTCGACATCAGCACGGTCATGGGGGTGGAGGTGTCCCGCCACGCCTTCACCGCGGCCGCGAACACGTCCAGGACGGCGCGGAACGACCGCTGGTCGGCATCGGCGAGTTCGGCCCACGACTCGTACCGCACGAGGTAGCCGCTCTTCGCGGGCGTCCACGACAGGTCGGCGAGGCTCTCGCGCAGTTCGTCCCAGCCGTCGGCCGCCCCGGCGGGGAGTTCGAAGACGTCCGCGCACAGCCGCAGGAACGCGTCCTTGTCGCGGGCGCGGCGCCCGTCGAGGTGGAAGGCGCGCAGGCCCGCCTCCTCGGCCCGTTCGGTCCAGCTCGTGTCGCCGACCGCGCCCGGCACCGGGGGCGTCCGCCATTGGTAGACGCCCGGTTCCAGCCGTCCGGCGAGCAGTTCGGTCAGTGCCTGGTTCGCGTCCACGTCATCTCCCGGAGATTCGTGCCCCCGCGCGTCCGCGCGGCCCGGGGGCGACCCGCCCCACCGGCCGCGATCATCCCCGCACATCACCCACGGAATCCCCCAATATGGGCAGATTCCGGCCAGATCTTCCCGGGGAAGGACACCGGGTGCGTCCGAGATCGTCGCACAGCCGCCCCTGGCGGACGGTCACCGACGCGCTGACCTGCGTCGATGACGACGGGCTTGAGTCTCTAGTGACTGGAGGCCGCATGGTGGACCGCATGGAAGGCGACACCCTGTACACGATCGGCGAGCTGGCACGCCGCACCGGCCTCTCGGTGCGGACGATCCGGTTCTACTCCGACGAGGGCGTGGTGCCGGCGACCTCACGTACCGCAGCCGGATACCGGCTGTACGACGTGGAAGCCGTCGCGCGCCTCGACCTGGTACGGACGCTGCGCGACCTCGGCGTCGATCTCGGCACGATCCGGCGGGTGCTGGACCACGAGATCGGCGTGAACGAGGTCGCGACGACGCACGCCGAAGCGCTGGACGTCCAGATCCGGACGCTCCGGCTGCGCCGGGCCGTGCTGCGGGCGGTCGCCAAGCGAGGATCCAGTCCCGAGGAGATCGAAATCATGCACAAACTCGCGAGGCTCTCCGACGAGGAGCGCCGCCGCATCATCACCGACTTCATCGACGAGTCGTTCGCCGGGCTCGACGTGGACCCGGGCTTCGAGGCGAAGATGCGGTCCGCGCTGCCGGAACTGCCCGACGACCCCGAGCCCGAGCAGGTCGACGCCTGGGTCGAACTGGCCGAGCTGGTCGGCGACCCGTCGTTCCGGACGGCGGTGCGGCGGATGGCCGAGGCCCAGGCCGCCGAGATCGGGAAGGGCACCTACCCCGAGGACGCGGCACGCCTCGGCACGGCGACGGGAGAGAAGATCGCGGCGGCGATGGCCGACGGGATCGAGCCGGGTTCGGACGCCGCCCGCCCCATCGTCGACGAGCTGGTGGCCATGTACGCGGAGGCGTACGGCACCACGGACAGCGCCGAGTTCAGGCACGAGCTGCTGAGGAGGACGGAGCTCGGTACCGACCCGCGCGCGGAGCGGTACTGGCAGCTGATCGCCACCATCAACGGCTGGCCCGTCTGGCCCGCGATGACCCCGGCGTTCGAATGGTTCATCGAGGCCCTGCGCGACTAGCGGGACCCGCGCGGCCGGGGAAGGGCTCCGCGCGGCTAGGAAGGTGCTGGGGCGCCGGCGTGGCGACGGCCGCGCCAGCGTCCCAGCGAGATCACGTCGTCCGCGTCGTCGAGGAGGCCGCCGGCCGGATCGTCCACGCCGTCCGACCGGACCGCGTCGGCGGACGGCCGCAGGATCTCCCACACCACCAGTGCCGCCAGCGCCAGGACCGTGACGAACCGCGCGAGCAGCGCGAGGTGGTAGACCCCCTGGCTGATGCCGCCCTCGGGCGCGTCGAAGCTCAGCACCGCCGACAGCGTCCCGGACAGATCGGCGCCCTCGGTCTGGGCGGAGACCGACAGCAGGAACCACCAGATGCCGAAGAAGTAGACGATCTCGCCGACCTGCCACACCACGAACGCCGGCAGCTTCGGACGCGCCAGGACGACGAGCGGCAGCAACCACAGCACGTACTGCGGCGACCAGACCTTGTTCGGCAGCATGAACGCGACCAGCACGAGGAACATCAGCTGCGGCAGGCGCGGCCGCTCCGGGGCGGCGAGCGCGAGGACGGCGATCCCCGCGGCCAGGACGAGGAACGTGCCCGTCCCGAGGAGATTGAGCTGCCCGGTCTCCGACGACACGTTCTCCAGCCCGTGCTCCTGGAGGAAGAAGAAGATCGAGCCCCAGTCGACGCCGCGTCCCTGGCTGAAGGTGTAGAACTCCTTCCAGCCGTCCCACGCGAACAGCATCACGGGCAGGTTGACCGCGAGCCAGGCGCCCGCGGTGCCGGCGAGCATCCGTCCCATGGCGCGCCACTGCCCGGCGCGCACGCACAGCAGGACCAGTGGTCCGAGGAACAGCAGCGGGTAGAACTTCGCCGCGATCGCCAGCCCGAGCATCGCGCCCGCGAGCGCCGGGCGGCGCACCGACCAGGCGGCGAGCGCCAGCGCGGACAGCGCCACCGCGAGCAGGTCCCAGTTGATGTAGGCGGTGAGCAGCAGCGAGGGGGACAGCGCCACCATCAGGCCGGCGCGGAGCGAGCGCCGTCCGGCCACGTACGCGGTGGCGAGGACGGCCACGACCGCGAGGACGGCGAGCAGCAGCGCGGTGATGTTGAAGAACGCCAGCCCGCGGGCGCCCACGTCGAACGGCTGCGCCAGCCAGGCGACCACCTGCATGAAGGCGCCGGACAGCACCGGGTACTCCACGTACTGGATGTCCGAGCCGGTCAGTACGTCGAAGTACGGGGTCTTGCCTTCGCTCAGCCCGCGCACGTAGTAGAGGGGATAGATGTCGGTGTAGCAGGCGTTCGACGTCGTCTGGAGGAAATCGAACTTCGCCGACGAGCAGGGCTGCTTCTGCAGCCAGCCGAGCAGGCACACGAACGCGGTGAGGCCCGCCAGCACCGGCCCGAAGCGTCTGAGCCGCCCGGGGTCGTCCACCTCGTCGGTGCCGGTGCCGGACGCGGACTTCTTGAGCCTCTCGGATGACGAAGCCATAGGCAGCAAGACTATTGGTCATCGCGCCCACCCTGGGACACGCCCGCCGGAAACGGGAACGGCCCGGAACCCCGAGGGCTCCGGGCCGTGCCGCCTGGACGGGCGGGGACGCGTGTCCCGTCCGCCGCTAGTTGCGGCTGCCGCCGTTCGGGTTGGGAGGATCCTGCTGGTCCTCGTCCCGGCAGACGGGATGGTTCTGGTTCTGAGGCCGCGCGCACCACCAGCCCGTGTCCCCCTCCGGGGGCAGGCTCGGATCGCATCCGGCCGGCAGGCCGAGCTGGTTGCAGGGCTGTCCCGGCCCTGGCGGGCTGCTCGGCGAGTTGGTCGGGCTCGGCGACTCCGACGGGCAGCCCGGCCGCTGGTTCGGCTGGCCCGGCCGGCAGTCCGGCGAGGTGGTGGGGCTCGGCGTGTTCGACGGCGTCGGCGCCGGCGTCGCCTTCGCCCACGGAGCGACCTCGCCGCCGTTGACCGGCGGGGGGAACTGCGTGATCGGCTTGTTCTCCAGGGCCTTGGTCATGAACTTCTTGAACAGGTCGGCGGGGACCGTACCACCGTAGACCTGGCTGTAGTTGCCCACACCGATCAGCGACTTGCGGTTCCCGTTCTTGTCCTGGCGCCACATCGCCGACGCCGTCACGAGCTCAGGCGTGTAGCCGACGAACCAGGCCGACTTGTTCTCGTCCGTCGTACCGGTCTTGCCGGCGACCGGGCGGCTGCCGAGGCTCGCGCGCTCACCGGTACCGGACGTGACGACCGCGCGCATCGCCGAGGTGGCGTCCGCCGCGACGCCCTCGGAGAACGCCCGCACCGGCGTCTCGTACGGCAGCTTCTCCAGGACCTCCCCCTTCTCGTTGGTGATCGGGTTGCCCTGGTTGTCGGTGACCTCGTCGATCACGTGCGCCTGCCGGTGCTGGCCGCCCCCGGCGAACGTCGAGTAGACCGAGGCCATCGTGACCGGGGTCGTGTCGATGACGCCGAGCGGCAGCGAGGTGTAGTTGGCGTTGAGGTTCTCGGTGTCCTTGGGGATGCCCATCTTCTTGGCCATCTCCACGACGTTGGACAGCTGGACCTTCTGCCCCAGCTCGACGTACGACGTGTTGATCGACATCGCCGTCATCTGCTTGAGGTTGTAGACGCCGTTCTCCGCGCGGTTGTCGTTGGTGAACGTCGCGCCGTTGATCGTCCGCTTGTAGCTGCCGTCCATCGTGGTGTTCAGGCTGATGCCCTGGTCGAGGGCGGTGGCCAGGACGATCGGCTTGAACGACGAACCCGGCTGCACGCTCCCCTGGAAGGAGTTGTCGAACTGCTGCTTGCGGAAGTCGGGGCCGCCGTAGGCCGCGACCACACCACCCGTCTTCGGGTCGACCGCCGTCAGCCCGAACTGGATGTCGTTGCCGAGCCCGTTCTCCTTCCGGATCTGCTGGACGGCCTTGTTGGTGTAGTCCTGCAGATCCTTGTTGAACGTGGTCTTGATCTTCAGCCCGCTCGCCATCATCTCGTCGGTGATGCCGAGCGACTTCAGCTCCGCCTCCACCCGGGCCGTCAGATAGCCGGAGTTCGGGTCGTCCGGGACGTCGCTCCAGTTCTCCTGGGTCTGCGGGAACTTCGCCGCCGCGCGCTTGCCCGGGTCGAGCCATTTCTGCTCGACCATCCCGTCGAGGACGTAGTTCCAGCGGTCGATCAGCGCCTGCTTGGCCGGGTTGGACGCCGGGCCGAAGGTGGCGAAGTAGTAGGGACGCTGGATCATCGCGGCGAGCATCGCCGCCTCGGACTCGTTGATCTTGTGCACGGGCTTGTGGAAGTACGCGCGGGAGGCCGCCTGGACACCGAACGAGTGGCGTCCGAACGGGACGGTGTTCAGGTACAGCTCAAGGATCTTCTCCTTCTCCATCTCCTGGCCGAGACGGATGGAGATCAGAATCTCCTTGAACTTGCGGCTGATCGTCCGGTCGCGGCTGAGGCCCGCGTAGTAGTTCCGGGCCATCTGCTGCGTGATCGTCGAGGCGCCCGCGACGTCGCCGCCGGTCGCCGCGCGGAAAATCGCGCCCGCGATACCGGTCGGCGAGATGCCCGGCTCGGTCCAGAAGCCGCGGTCCTCCGCCGCGAGGATCGCGTTCTGGACGTGCTTCGGCACCTTCTCCAGCGGGACGTTCTCGCGGTGCGTGCCGATCCGGGCGAGCGGCGAGCCGTCCGAGTACGTGATCACCGACTCCTGACGGATCGCGTCCTGCTGCTTCTCCGTCGGGATGGGCGTGTTGGCGTACGCGACGACGACGAGCACCGTCGTGGCGAGGATCATCACCGCGATGGCGGCGACGATGATCTTCCAGGACGGTATGTAGCGCCGCCAGCCGGCCTTCTCCGGATCGTCGGGCTTGGACCGCTTGCCGCGTCGCTCGTCCCCCCAGAAGCCGCCGTCCCCGGAACCGCCGGGGCCACCCGGACCGCCGCCGGGACCACCGGGACCGCGGCCGCCGGGACCACGCCCGCCGGGTCCGCCCGGCCCACCGGGTCCGCCCGGCCCACCGGGTCCGCCCGGTCCACCTGGGCCGCCGCGTCCGCCGCGGCCGCCACCGGCACCGCCGCGGCCGCCGGGACGGCCGCCCGGCCCCGACCCCATGGCCGATGAGGCGGCGCGGCGCTTGCCGCCGCCGCCGGGTGCGCCCATCCGTGCGGGGCCGCCGGAGCGTCCGCCCTGCCTGCCGCCGGGGCGCGGGCCCTTGCCGGGCGCGGGCGAGCCGGACGGTCCGCCACGCGGACCACCGGCGGGCGCGCCCGAACCGCCGGGACGGGGGGCTCCCCTCCGGCCGGGGCCATCTCCGTGTTCCGGTCCGTATCGGCTTCGGTTACTCACGCGACCTCATCAACTGGGGTACGGCTGTGCGTCGTCAGAGAGTACTGCGCACCCGGTGGCGCGGGGGCCGATGGGACAAGGCTTTCCGCTTCCCGGCCGTCCGGACGCGTTCGATCATGCCCGCTGGCGTGCGGTGATCGGCGAACATGCTTCATGTCACACCACCGCCTCCACTGGGGGGTTCGGGCAGGGGGGCCGCCGGGTTCATTCCGGTGGCCTCGACAGTGGCAACAGCGGCACGAGACCCGCCGCTCCGGGCCGGCTGTTGGGCTCCGCTCCACGGCCCCCTCTCCTGCCGCGGCAAGCCGGGTCGCCCTGGTGAAGCTGGCACCACCACCGCGGCGGCGGGTTGCTCGGTGGCTTGTTCGGGTCGCAGTCGCCGTTCTGGAACGGGGACTGGCACGCCGGTTTGTCGCCGTCGTCGCCGTCGTCACCGTCGTCGCCGTCGCCCTGGCAGCGCGGGTCGAAGCGGCCGATCGGCTCGTCGCACCACGGTGGCCTGTCGTCCTCCTCCTTCTTCGGAGGCTTCGCCCACTTCTGCACGATCCCGCCCCATGCCGGCGGCGGGAACTGCTGCACCTCCATGCCCTGCATGGCGTTCGTCATGTAGGACTTCCAGATGCGGGCGGGGATCGTTCCGCCCTCCACGGTGCCGATCCCGGGCAGGACCACGGACTTCTTCTTGCCGTCCGGCCCGGTGTCGTCGTTGTAGAGCGTCACCGCAGTGGAGATCTGCGGGGTGTACCCGACGAACCACGTCGCGACGTTCCGGTCGGTGGTACCGGTCTTCCCGGCGGCCGGACGGCCCGGCAGCGCCGCCGCCGTCGCGGTCCCGCCCTTGACGACCTGCTGCATCGCGTAGGTGGCGTCCGCGGCGACCTTCGCGTCGAAGACCCGGCGCTTCTCGTACTTCGGATTCAACCGGACCGACTTGTTGTCGGACTCCCTGACCTGCCGGATCACATGCGGCTGGTGGTAGACGCCGCCGTTGGCGAACACCGCGTAGCCCGCCGCCTGCTCGATCGGCCTGATGTTGTTGACGCCGAGCGCGAGGTTCAGGCAGCAGCTGTGCGGTTCCAGCAGGTCGCCCGCGATCCCGGCGTCGGTCTCGGTCTTGATCACCTCTTCGATGCCGACCTTGCCCATCAGCTGGATGAACGCGGTGTTCACCGAGTCCTTGGTCGCCGTGACCATGTCGACCGGGGTGCCCACGTCATGGGTGTTGGGGACCAGGACGGCATTCGGGTCGTCCTTCGACACCACGCTGCCGTCCGGCCCGATCGGCGTCTTCGACTTCCCCTCAAGGGTGCTCTTCAGGCTGTAGTTCTGCTTCAGCGCCGTCGCCAGCACGTACGGCTTCATCGCCGAGCCGCCCTGGGCCGAGCCCTGCCACACGTTGTTGAAGGACTGGTCGAGGTAGTCGGGACCGCCGTAGAAGGCCACGACCTCGCCGTTCGCGCTGTTCACCGACACGACCCCGACGCGGATCTTCTTCTTCGCGAGCTTCTTCGGGTTCACCTGCGGGACGGTCTTCTCGGCCGCCCTCTTGGCCATCGCCATCCGCTTGCGGTTGAACGTGGTGTAGACGCGCAGGCCCTTGGTCGTCAGTTCCTTCTCGTCGATCCCCAGGCGGCGGAGCTCCTCCTGGGCGCGCATCAGCATGTAACCGCGCTGGCCGCCGTACAGCTGGTCGCTGGTACCGGCCCTCCTGATCTTGGGCAGGCCCTGCTGGATGTACTTGTTGGCCTCGGCCTCGCTGAGCTTGCCCATCGAGACCATGCCCTTGAGCGTGTACTCGTACCTGCCGGTCGCCCACTTCTCGTTCGCCTTGACGGCCGGGTCCCGGTTCGGGTTCTGGATGATGCCGCCGAGGATGGCAGCCTCGCCGTGGTCGAGCTTCCAGACGTCCTTCCCGAAGTACTCGCGGGAGGCGGCCTGAATGCCGTACGTGTTGCGGCCCAGGTAGATCGTGTTCAGGTACAGCTTGAGGATCTCGTTCTTGCTGTGCTTGTCCTCCAGCTTCATCGCGATGAACAGCTCCTTGAACTTCCGGCTCATCGTCCGGTTGTTCGGGTCGGAGTAGTAGTTCTTCGCCAGCTGCTGCGTGACCGTGGACCCGCCGCCCGACCCGCCGGTCAGGTTGTCCCACACCGCCCGCGTGGTGCCCTTCACCGAGAAGCCGGGGTCGCTGTAGAAGCTGCGGTTCTCCGCCGCCAGCACCGCGTTCTGGACGTGCGGCGGAACCTTCTCCAGCTCGACGCTCTGCCGCTTCTTGCCGACCCGGCCGATCTCCTTGCCGTCGGTGTAGTAGAAGATCGACGCCTGGTCCTCGACGCCCGCCACCGTCGGCTCCTCGGGCGTCGGCGTGTTCGCGTAGGCGACCCAGATCAGCGTGATGAACGCCGCGAGCCCCAGCCCGGACACGCCGGCCACGACCTTCCAGGACGGAAAGAACCGCCGCCAGCCCGTGTCCCGCGACCGCAGATGATCGACGAAGCTCGTCTTCTTCGGCGGCCCAGGCCGCCCCGGCTCGCCGGGACCACCCGGCCCGGAAGGAGTGGCCGCACGAACGCCCCCGCCGCGGAACTTCCCGGTGACCTTCGACCCGAGCCCCTGCCCGGCCTTCCCGATCCCGCCGAGCTTGTCCTTGTCCTCCGGACTCGCACCGGCCGCACCGACTCCGAACGCCGCGGGCGCACCGCCTGCACCGGGCGCCCCACCAGAAGGCACCCCGCCCATCCCGTGTCCTCCGGGCACGCCCTGCTGAGGCCCAGCCATACCCCCGGGACCTCCGGGACTACCCGGTGCACCGAACCCACCGGCCGCGCCACCGCCACCGGGACCTCCCGGTCCACCAGGCCCCACGGCTCCGGGCCCACCGGCCATACCGCCACCGGGACCTGCCGGGCCGGCGCCACCGAACCCACCGCCGCCGGGGCCTCCCGGGCCGCCGGACGGCGCGAAGCCACCCGGCTCACGCAGTCCGCCCCGGCCGTCGGCACCGCCCATACCGGCGCCGCCGGGGCCGCCGGGCGCACCGCCTGCACCCGGCATGCCCATGTCGTTCACCATGTTGGAGCCACCGGACGACCCGAAGCCGCCGGAGGATCCGAAGCCGCCGCCCTCCGAGGGAATGGCGGGTCCAGGCGCGGTCGGCGGCGCACCCGGGTCGCTCAGGGGATCGGAGGGGCCAGGCCCGCCCGAGCCGCCGAACCCGCCCGGCGAACGTGAGCCGCCGATATCGCCCGGGGCGCTCGAACGTCCAGCCATGCCGGGGCCGTTCAGAGGGTCGTTCAGTGGATCGGAGAAACCGGGCCCACTCGGCGAGCCGGACCCGCCGCGCCCCATGGCCGAGCCGCTCAGGCCGGAGGGGTCGCTCGGCGCGCTTCCGGGCATGCCGGACTCCCCGTAAGAAGGAGTCGCGCCAGGCACGCCGCTGGCGCCTGGGCCTCCGCTCAATCCAGAACCGCTCGGACCGCTGTGCGCGGGCGCCCCGCCCAGGCCCGCTGGGTCGCTGTATCCGCTCGGCGTGCTCGGACCGCCCAGGGGCGAGCCGCCGGGGTTGGGGGCCGTCGTGGAGGGGCCGGCATCGTTGCCGGGACCGCTCAGGGTGCCGGGGGCTCCCGGGGCTCCGGGGACGGAGTGGCCGCCCATGAAGCCGGGGCTCTGGAAGTCGTCCGGCGGTCCGGACGGTGCTCCCTGCGCGCCGAAGTCGTACGGCGCGCCCGGGCCGGGCTCGCCCTGGGCGCCCGGACGGCCGGGGTCGCCGGGACGGGGGACCTGCTGCCCGCCCGGCCTCTGCGACCCGGGTTCCGGTCGGGGCTGGCTTGGATTACTCACGCGACCTCATCAACAGGGGACAGCTGGACGTCGCCGGGGCCGGGGGATCGCTCCCCAGCGGTGGCCACGACTCGTGCGCCGTCCGAAGAGTACTGTGCGGGCTGGTGAGCGGGGGGAGCATGTGCACGGCGAAGCATGTCCTGGCTGGTCAACGCCCCCGCCGAAGGTAACGGCCGGCGGATCCTCCTTCACTGCTCTACCGTTCGGGGCCCTGCGCCCCGTGGCCGAGTACGCACGACATCGCCAGGTGGTTCCATGCGCAACTTTGACATACTTCCACCACATACACCCTGAATTCTCCGTATTCGCACCCCATCCCGGCCGGTTCGGCGGCGGCCTCGACGCGTCCCGCGTAGCGGCCCGGCTCATCCCCATATACGTACGTGACGTGGGTGAGGGGTTCATGCCGGCAGGCCGTGCAGGGCTTCCCGGCCGGCGCCGCCCGCCTCGCCGTGGTCGACCACCGGGCCTCGGTCTCACGGTCGGCTCTGGCCGCGCATACCAGCAGACTAAGCGCGGTCCCCGGACGCCGGAACAGGTCCCCACTTGCCAGGAGGAGGCGGGCTACGTATCGTGTCGATGTATCGAGCCGATACATTGGCGCGATACATCGAGCCGAGACATCGGCTCTGCCTGAGGAGGGACCGGGATGGCGGCCAGGAAGGGCGCGGGCGTGCTGGAGCTCGCCGTGCTCGGACTGCTGCACGAGGCCCCGATGCACGGTTACGAACTGCGCAAGCGGCTCAACGCTCTGCTCGGCATGTTCCGCGCGTTCTCCTACGGCTCCCTCTATCCGTGCCTCAAGCAGCTCCTGGCCAACGGGCTGATCATGGAGGACCGGCCGGAGGAACCGAACGCGGCACTGGCCCTGCAGAGCCGCCGGTCGAAGATCGTCTACAAGCTCACCGCCGATGGCAAGGAGCGCCTCCAGGAACTGCTGACCGAGGCCGGTCCGGCGTCGTGGGAGGACGAGGGGTTCGGCGTGCACTTCGCCTTCTTCTCGCACACCCGCGCCGACGTCCGGCTGCGGATCCTCGAAGGCCGGCGCAGCCGGCTGGAGGAGCGCCTGGAGAGCTTCCGCGCGGCCCTGGCGCGCACTCGCGAACGGGTCGACTCCTACACCCTGGAGCTGCAGAACCACGGGTTGGAGTCGGTCGAACGCGAGGTCAGGTGGCTCAACGAGCTCATCGGGCGGGAGCGGGCCGAGCAGGAGCAGCAGGCCAGGAACGAACGGCAGGCCGGGCAGGAGCCGCAGGCCGGCCGAGAACGGCAAGACAGGACTTCAGAAACCACCGCACAGGACATGCCTCGGGAGAACGACCGCTGATCGGCGGCACCGGGGTCGGGTGAAGAAACACCACATGTTCCGAAAGAGAGAAGGAGCAACCGGATGGGTTCGGTGCGCGTAGCCATCGTGGGTGTGGGCAACTGCGCCTCTTCGCTCGTCCAGGGTGTCGAGTTCTATAAGGACGCGGCGCCCGAGACGCGAGTCCCCGGCCTGATGCACGTCCAGTTCGGCGACTACCACGTGGGCGACGTCGAGTTCGTGGCGGCGTTCGACGTGGACGCCAAGAAGGTCGGGATGGACCTTTCCGAGGCCATCCACGCCAGCGAGAACAACACGATCAAGTTCGCCGACGTCCCGCCGACCGGTGTGACCGTCCAGCGCGGCCCCACCCACGACGGCCTCGGCGAGTACTACCTGGACCTGGTCGACGAGTCGGACGAGCAGCCGGTCGACGTCGTGCAGGCGATGAAGGACGCCAAGGTGGACGTCCTCGTGTCCTACCTGCCGGTGGGCTCGGAGGAGGCCGACCGCTACTACGCCCAGTGCGCGGTGGACGCCAAGGTCGCGTTCGTCAACGCGCTGCCGGTGTTCATCGCCAGCGACCCGGAGTGGGCCCAGAAGTTCACCGACGCGGGCGTCCCGATCGTCGGCGACGACATCAAGTCCCAGGTAGGCGCGACCATCACGCACCGCGTGATGGCCCGGCTGTTCGAGGACCGCGGCGTTGAGCTGCTGCGCACCTACCAGCTCAACTTCGGCGGCAACATGGACTTCATGAACATGCTGGAGCGCAAGCGCCTCCAGTCCAAGAAGATCTCCAAGACGCAGTCGGTGACCTCGCAGATCCCGCACGAGATGGCGAAGGCCGACGTGCACATCGGGCCGTCCGACCACGTGCCGTGGCTGGACGACCGCAAGTGGGCCTACGTCCGGCTGGAGGGCAGGTCGTTCGGCGACACGCCCCTCAACCTGGAGTACAAGCTGGAGGTCTGGGACTCCCCGAACTCCGCCGGCGTGATCATCGACGCCGTCCGCGCCGCGAAGATCGCCAAGGACCGCGGCATCGGCGGCCCGATCCTGTCGGCCAGCTCCTACTTCATGAAGTCGCCGCCCGAGCAGTACAACGACGACCAGGCGCACGACGCCGTCGAGGCCTTCATCCGCGGCGACATCGAGCGCTGAGCCCGCCGGCCGCCCGGTGAGCGGGCGCTGAGAGGCTGATCACAAAGTTCTCAACGGACGCCCTGGCAGTGGACATGTCCCTGTCAGGGCGTCCTTACTTCTGTAGGAAAACGGTGATGTACCGCCCTACGGTCACGCTGCGGCCCTACTGTGACACCGCCGGTGACTGCGCGCCAAGTGGCGAGTCTTCGAGGTGAGAACGATGGCACGCGAGATGTTCAAGGTGACGGCGGGGCTGACGGGGCTCGTGCTGGGGCTCACGGGATGCACCGGGGGAGGTGACGACGCCTCCGCGGCGGGCGAGCCCCGCGACGGCGGCACGCTGCGGATCGTCGGCTCGTCCGATGTCGAGCACCTCGACCCCACGTCCGTGGCCAGCGTCGGCGCGTACGGGCTCGCCCGCACGTTCGCGCGGACCCTGTTCGGGACGCGGGCGTCCAACGACTTCCAGGAGACGATCTCCGTGCGGCCCGACATGGCCGCGCGGATCCCGAGCCGCGAGAACGGCGACATCGGCAAGGACCGCCGGACGTACACGGTGCGGCTGCGCAAGGGCGTCCAGTGGAGCACGAGCCCGCCGCGCCCGGTGACGGCGCACGACTTCGTCCGCGGGTTCGAGCGGCTGTGCAACCCGGCTTCGCCGTCCGCGGGCAAGGGATACTTCATCTCCACGCTCAAGGGCATGGAGGAGTTCTGCAAGGGCTTCGGCGACGTGGACGCCAAGGACGCCGGGGCCATGTCCGCCTACCAGCGCGAGCACGAGGTCGAGGGCGTCCGGGCGAAGGACGACCACACGCTCGTCTTCAAGCTCAGGGAGCCCGCGAGCGACTTCCTCAACCTGCTCACGCTGCCGTACACGGCCGCCGCGCCGGAGGAGTACGACCGGTACGTCCCGGACTCGGCGGAGCACCGGCAGAACACGATCTCGAACGGCCCGTACCGGATCAGCAACTACGAGCCCGGCATGTCCTATCTACTTACCCATAACCCCACATGGCGGCAGGACACCGATCCGCTCCGCGAACGCCATGTGGAGAAGATCGAGATCACCCTCGGGCAGGACTCGCCGGAGACCGTCCAGCAGCAGATCGAGCAGGGCGTCGCCGATCTGGCCTGGGACCAGCCCGTCCCGACGTCCGCGATCCCCCGGCTGCGGGACGACGACAGGTTCGCGATCAGGGAGACCCCGAGCAGCAGCCCGTACCTGGTGTTCAACACGCTCAGCCCGAGCAACGGCGGTGCGCTCGGCAAGCGCGAGGTCCGGCAGGCGCTGCAGTACGCCGTGGACCGCAGCGCCCTGATCAAGATCGTGGGCGGCCCGTCGGTGGCCAAGCCGCTGCACACGGTGATCCCGCCCGGCAACTCCGGCTACGCGCCCTCGAACCGCTACCCGACGCCCAATGAGTCAGGCAATCCCGCCAAATGCCGTGAACTGCTCGAAAAGGCCGGCCACCCCGGCCTCACGCTGAAGTTCCCGTACCGCACCAACAGCGTCCACAAGCTCATCGCCCAGTCCCTCGCCGAGAACCTCGACGCCTGCGGCGTGAAGACCGAACTCAGCGCGGACTCCGGCGGCGCCTTCTACGCGGGGACGATCTCCACGCCCGCGAACGCCCGCGCCGGCGAGTGGGACATCGCCGCCCCCGGCTGGACGCCCGACTGGTACGGCAACAACGGCCGCTCGATCATCCAGCCGCTCTTCGACGGCCGCACCTACGGGCAGAACTCCACCAACTACGGCGGCTACGACAACCCCGAGGTCAACGCCCTCATCGACGCCGCCCTCACCGCACCCGAACCGTCCCACGCCGGCGGCTACTGGCAGCAGGCCGACAAGAAGATCATGGAAGACGCGGCGATCGTCCCGCTCCTCAACCGCTCCCACACGATCTTCCACTCCACCCGCGTCCACAGCGCCTTCTTCCTCCCCACCACGGCGGGCTACGACTACACCCGGTTGTGGCTCACCGACGATTAACAGCACATATGGTGATCTCGTGCGGGCCGGTGAGTTGCGGGAGATCCTGGGTGGACGTGACTTTCGGCGGCTCTACGCGACGCGGCTCGCCTCGCAGCTGACCGACGGGGTCTTCCAGGTGGCGCTGGCCGGGTACGTGTTCTTCTCCCCTGAGCGGCAGACGACGGCGGGCAAGGCCGCGGCCGCGTTCGCGGTGACGCTGCTGCCGTACTCCGCGCTCGGGCCGTTCGCCGGGGTGTTCATCGACCGGTGGCGGCGGCGGCAGATCCTGGTGTGGACGCCGGTGCTCCGGGCCGTGCTGGTCATGCTGGTCGCAGGGCTGGTCGCGGCCGGGCAGGACGGGGCGGTCTTCTTCCTCGGCGTGCTGGTCGTGCTGGGCGTGAACCGGTTCTTCCTCGCGTCCCTGTCGGCGGCGCTCCCGCATGTGGTGAGGCGCGACCAGCTGGTCACGGCGAACGCGTTCTCGGTCACGTCCGGGACGGTCATCGCGTTCATCGGCGGCGGCGTCGGCTACCTGCTGCGGCTGCTGTTCGGCTCCGAGGACCACGGGACGGCGCTGATCCTCGTCGCGGCGGCGGCGCTGTTCCTGCTGGCGGGCTCGATCGCGACGACGCTGCCGAAGCGGCTGCTGGGGCCGCACCCGTCCGAGGACGCCGAGTCCGGGCTCGCCCGGCCGGAGGCCCCGCGCATGCTGGAGGCGCTCCGCGGCGTCCTGGACGGCCTGGTCGACGGCGGACGGCACATCGCGCGGCGCCCGCAGGCGGCGCTGGCGCTCGCCGCGATCTCCTTCCACCGGTTCCTGTACGGCGTCGTCCTGATCATGACGCTGCTGCTGTGCCGGAACCACTTCGCGGACGACCCCGACAAGGGGCTGGAGACGTTCGCGCTGATGCTCGGCGTGTCCGGTGCGGGCTTCTTCGCCGCCGCGCTGATCACGCCCGCGGTGGTGCGGCGGATCAGCAAGGAGGCGTGGGTGGCGTGGCTGTTCGGCACGGCGGCCGTGAGCCTCCTGGTGCTGGGGATGCCGTTCGCCGAGGCCCCCTGGGCGGTGGGCGCGTTCATGCTGGGCGTCGTGTCGCAGGGCGTGAAGCTGTGCGTCGACACGGTGCTGCAGGAGACGATCGACGACGCCTACCGGGGCCGGGTGTTCGCCGTCTACGACATGCTGTTCAACGCGGTGTTCGCGGCGGCCGCGGTGGTGGCCGCGACATGGCTGCCGTGGGACGGGCGCGCCGGCCTCACGCTCCTCGTGGTGATCGCCGCATACGCCGTGGGCGCGCTGGCCTACCGGTCGGCCGCCGCCCGCCGGCCCGCCCACGCCGTCCCGTGAGCCGCGCTCAGAGGGATTCGGCGATGGCGTGCATCGCGGCGGCGATGTGCAAAACCTCGTCGTCGGTGCAGACGTACGGCGGCATCGTGTAGACCAGCGTGCCGAACGGGCGCAGCCAGACGCCGTGCGCCATGGCGATCTCCTGGGCGGACGCCACGTCCACCGGTTCCCGTGCCTCGACCACCCCGATGGCGCCGAGGACGCGGACGTCGGCGACGCCGGGGAGGTCCGCCTCCCCGTCGAGCTCGCTGGTGAGGATCGCCTCGATGGTGTCGACCTCCTCCCGCCAGTCGCGGGACAGCAGCAGGTCGATGGACGCGGAGGCGACGGCGGCTGCCAGCGGGTTGGCCATGTAGGTGGGGCCGTGCATGAGCGCGCCCGCCTCACCCGACGTGATGCCCTCGGCGACGCGGTCGGTGCACATGGTGGCGGCCATGGTCATGTAGCCGCCGGTGAGGGCCTTGCCGAGGCACATGATGTCGGGGGTGATCTCGGCGTGGTCGCAGCCCCACAGCTCACCCGTCCGGCCGAACCCGGTCGCGATCTCGTCCAGGACGAGGAGGACGCCGTGCTCGTCGGCGATGTCGCGCAGGGCGCGCAGGTATTCGGGGGCGTAGAAGCGCATGCCGCCCGCGCCCTGGACGACCGGCTCCACGATGATCCCGGCGAGTTCGCCCGCGTGGCGGGCGGCCAGCCCGGACACCTCGTCCAGGTACGCCTGGTCGGGTTCGGCCGAGTAGCCGAGCGGGGGCGGCGGAGCGAACACGTGCTCGGCGAGAACGTCGCTGAACAGGTGGTGCATGCCGTTCACCGGGTCGCAGACGGCCATGTCCCCGAACGTGTCGCCGTGGTAGCCGCCGCGGACGGTGAGCAGCCGGTGCCGTTCGGGACGGCCCCGCGACCGCCAGTACTGGAGCGCCATCTTGATCGCGACCTCGACCGCGACCGACCCGGAGTCGGCGAAGAACACCTTCGTCAGCGGCTCCGGCGTGATCTCGACGAGCCGCTCGGCGAGCCGGACCGCGGGCGGATGGGTCAGCCCACCGAACATCACGTGCGCCATCTTGCCGAGCTGCCCGGTGACGGCCGCGTTGAGCTTCGGGTGGTTGTAGCCGTGCACGGCCGCCCACCACGACGACATCCCGTCGATCAGCTCCGTCCCGTCCGCCAGCGTCAGCCGGACACCGTCCGCCGACACGACCGGCAGGACGGGCGCCGGCGCGGGCATCGGCGCGTAGGGATGCCAGATGTGCTCCCGGTCGAACTCCAGCATCCGCTCGGTCTCCCGCGGGCTCATCCGCCCGAGCTGAAGCGGAATCATTCCCCGCGCCCCTCCGCCGGCTCCTCGGAGCCGGGCGGGAGGATGCCTTGTCCGGTGGCCCAGTGGCGGAGTTCCTCCGCGGCGGCGGCCTTGCCGATGATGCCGCGGTCGAGGCGGAGGTCGAGCAGGAACCGGTACGCCTTGCCGACGAGCGGCCCGGGAGTGATGCCGAGGATCTGCTGGATCTCGTTCCCGTCGATCTCCGGGCGCATCGCGGCCAGCTCCTCCTCCTGCGCCAGCCGCTCGATGCGCGCCTCCAGGTCGTCATAGGTGCGGCGCAGGCGGTCGGCCTTGCGCCTGTTGCGCGTGGTGCAGTCGGCACGGGTCAGCTTGTGCAGGCGGGTGAGCAGCGGCCCGGCGTCGCGGACGTACCGACGGACGGCCGAGTCGGTCCACTCGCCGGTGCCGTACCCGTGGAAGCGCAGGTGCAGCTCGACCAGCCGGGACACGTCCGAGACGACGTCCTTGGGGTAGCGCAGCGCGGTCAGCCGCTTGCGGGTCATCTTCGCGCCGACGACCTCGTGGTGGTGGAACGACACCCGTCCGCCCTCCTCGAACCGGCGCGTGCGCGGCTTGCCGATGTCGTGCAGGAGAGCGGCCAGCCGCAGAACGAGATCGGGCCCCTCCTTCTCTTGGGCGATGGCCTGCTCCAGGACGATCAGCGAGTGCTCGTAGACGTCCTTGTGCCGGTGGTGCTCGTCGATCTCCAGCCGGAGCTTCGGCAGCTCCGGCAGGACGTGCGCGGCGAGGCCGGTGTCCACGAGCAGCGCCAGCCCCTGCCGCGGGTACTGCCCGCAGACGAGCTTGGACAGCTCGTCCCGGACACGCTCGGCCGAGACGATCTCGATGCGGCCGGCCATGTCCGTCATCGCGCGGACGACGTCGGGCGCGACCGTGAAGCCGAGCTGCGAGGTGAACCGGGCCGCGCGCATCATCCGCAGCGGGTCGTCGCCGAACGAGTCCTCGGGCTTGCCGGGCGTCCGCAGCACCCTGTCCCGCAGATCGGCCAGCCCGCCGAACGGGTCGACGAACTCGTGCCCGGGAAGCCGCGCCGCCATCGCGTTCACCGCGAAGTCGCGGCGCCGCAGGTCCTCCACCAGGGACGTCCCGTACGCCACCTCGGGCTTGCGCGACTTCGGGTCGTAGGACTCGCTGCGGTATGTGGTGATCTCCAGCTCGACCCCGTCCTTGCGGAGGCCGACGGTGCCGAACTCGATGCCGATGGTCCAGTGCGCGTCCGCCCAGCCGCGGATGATCTCCAGGGTGCGCTCGGGCGGCGCGTCGGTGGTGAGGTCGACGTCCTTGGTGGGACGGCGCAGCAGCGCGTCCCGGACGGGCCCGCCGACCAGCGCCAGCTCGTGACCGGCAGCCGCGAACCGGGCGCCGAGATCGTCGGCGACGGGCGCGATCCGGCGCAGCAGCTCGGCGATGGCGGTGCGCCGCGCGGGCTCGGGGGTCACATTCTGGTTGGGCACGGCCATCGAGCGTATTTCCTTGGTTGACGGGCTGACAAAGGACTTAACCGATGATCGGCGGGGCGTCCGGAGCAGGACGGGACCCTTCACATGCCGAGATCCCCGGGTTACGTTCTGGACACTCCGATGTCGCCAGCGCGACCGCCGGTGAGCCTTCCGCACGACAACGGTAGCGGGACACGGACGGGCCACGTCCGCCGCGTGTGCGGCTGAGGCGCATCGTGAGGGTTTTACGCGACGGACGACGAGGGTTAAACCGGACGTCTCGGGTATGTGGGGATATCCCGCGCAGAGTGCGATGCAGGGGGACACAGCGATACCAGTCACCGGGGGTGAGCGGGGCGATCCCCGCGGGATGGAGCCGATATGAAGGACGCTCTGACCATCCACCGCGCGCTGCTGGAATGGGAGGCCGTGCACGAGATCGTACGGCTGCCCATCGCGCTCGGCCACGCCGACGAACTGCCGAAGGCGCTCGGCCTGCCCGCGGACAGGTGCCTGGTGACGCGCGTCTACACCTGCGAGGGCGCCTACGGGGGACGGCGCTTCCTGACCGGAGTGATCGTCCCGGCCGGCGAGCGCCCACCCATGGAGGCGGTGCGGCTCACCCTGGGCGCCAGGAACGTCCGCCCTGCCTCTGCCGACGTCGTCAACGCCGTCACCGAGTACGCGGCGGGCCTGGTCTGCCCCCTGCTCCTCCCGGAGACGATGCCCGTGTTCATCGACCAGCGAGTCATGGACACCCTCCCCGCCGACGACGTCATCTACACGGCGACCGGCGAAGCCTCCACCGCCCTGGGAATCCGGGGCCGCACCCTCTTCGCCCTCTCCCACGC
>NZ_SMKH01000583.1 GCF_004348515.1 Actinomadura sp. KC345
TGCGCAATTGGGGCCAGCTGGACGTCGCGCCCGTCGATCCCGACACCTCCGATCCCTACACCAAGTGCCGCATCATCGCGATGAACGGCATCGAGGTGGAGGCGATCATGTTCAGTCACCACTTCAACCGGGTCTGCCCGGATCTGGAGGTCAAGCAGCAGCTCGCGCAGGTCCGCAACATCGAGCAGCAGCAGCAGAAGGTCGTCAACTGGCTGCTGCCCGGCCAGGCGTCGGTGCTGGAGACCACGATCTCCTACGAGCAGGTCGCGGTCGACCTGACCGGCTGGGTCGCCCGGCAGGAGCCCGATCCCTATCTCAGGCAGGCCTACCAGTTCGGGCTGCTGGAGGACTTCGACCACCTGTACCGGTACGCGAACCTGTACGAGATCATCGAGCACCGCAAGGCCGAGAAGATCATCGACCAGCTCACCGAGGCGATCCCGGGACGGCCCACGCGGCTTCATCACCGCCACCCGATCGACAACGTCCGCGAGCCCTACGACCGGGAGGCCGCGGCGCCGATCTCCAAACTGCACGCGCTGACGATCATGGCGGCCGAGCAGCAGACGATGAACTTCTACATGAACGTCGGCCCGATGTACATGGAGCCGATCGCGCGGCAGCTCTACCAGGAGATCGGCCTGGTCGAAGAGGAGCACGTCACGCACTACGAGTCGCTGGTCGACCCGGGGGAGACCTGGTGGGAGCGGCTGGTCAACCACGAGTACAACGAGTGCTACCTGTACTACTCGTTCATGCAGACCGAATCGGACCCGCGCGTCAAGGGCGTCTGGGAACTGCACCTGAACATGGAGCTGGAGCACCTGCGCATCGCGTGCGACCTGATGCGCCGCCACGACGGCCGCGACCCGGAGTCGATTCTGGCGCCGTCGCTGCCCGAGCCGGTCACCTTCGAGCCGAACAAGCAGCTCGTCCGCGAGCTGCTGGCCACCCAGATCGACTGGACGACGCTGGGCACCGGCTACGTCCAGGAGGCCCACCGCCGGTTCGAGGAGTACCAGGACAAGATCAACGCCGAGCGGCCGCCCAGCGACCAGGTCATGGAGGACCACCAGCACAAGTTCGGTGAGGAGTACCGGCTGGAGACCGAGGGACCGCACCCCGTCCCGAGCATGCGC
>NZ_SMKH01000584.1 GCF_004348515.1 Actinomadura sp. KC345
CCATAACCCCACCCGCCCGCCGACGACCCCTTTTCGCGCTGACCACGGTGACACGTGACCGCGCGGGTGAGGCGGCCGCTTGCCTGATGAGGCCACCTCCAGGCCAGGCCGGTACCGGCCACGCGCGATCGGCGTCAGCCGGTCGGGGTGCTCCGGCCCGCCGGCGCGGCCGGATTGGGGCGGCCGGCGGCGGTGTTCAGCCAGAAGGCGCCGCGAAGTCCGTGGAAGGCGGCCATGGCATAGGCGCCGACGACGATGGACACGGCGGCGGCCCACGGGTGGCTGGGGATATCGGCCCAGAAGACGAAGAGTGCGGTCAGCGGGATCCCGGTCACGCCGGCGAGCGCGTTGCGCACGGGCGAGTTCCCCAGCACGTTCGGGAACTCCTCGCCGACGAGGCCCTTGATCAGGTGCGGCAGCGCGTTGGTCCCCGCGAGCCCGGCGAGAAGGCTCAGCGCGATGGTCTGGAACATGGTCCCTCCAAGTTTCGGTCAACGACCGTTGACTGAAAACCTAGCGCCGCTTCCCGATTGAGTCAACGGATGTAGACTCAGCCGGTGGATTCCGCACCTGTCTCCCGGGCCGAGCAGCGCCGCCGCACCCAGGACCGGGTCCTGGCGGCGGCGCGGAGGCTGTTCGCCGAGCACGGCTACGACCGGACGACGATCCGCGCGATAGCGGCCGAGGCGAAGACCGACCCCGGCCTGGTCATGCGGTACTTTGAGTCGAAGGAGAAGCTCTTCGCGCGGATCGCCGTCGTCGACCGGCACGAGCCGTTCGGCGGAACCCCCGAGCAGCTCGCCGAGCAACTGCTGGCGGCGCTGGACGCGAAGACCTCGGCCGAACCGGTCGCCGCGCTGGCGGCGCTCCGCTCGATGTTCACCCACCCCGAGGCCGCCAAGGAGGTGCGCGAGGCGATGCTCGCCGAGCAACGCCACGCCGCCGACGCGCTACCGGACGACGACGCGGAACTGCGGACGAGCCTGATCGGCGCCCTGACCCTGGGAACCGTCATCGCCCGCTACCTGCTGCGCCTGGACGGCCTGGAAGACGCCCCCCCAGAAAAGATCACCGCACTCCTCCGCGACCCCTTCCACTC
>NZ_SMKH01000585.1 GCF_004348515.1 Actinomadura sp. KC345
ACTCGCGCGGGGGAATGTTCCCGCAGTAAGAATGTATCCTTTCGGTGTTATACCACGCCACCCATTCCATCGTGGCGATTGTCACGTCCATGACATTGGACCAGCCGCCATGGAAGTCGATGAGTTCCTTCTTGTAGAGGCTGTTCAGCGACTCGGCGGCGGCGTTGTCGAAGGAATCGCCCTTGCTGCCGACCGATCGTGCTGCGCCGAGCTGGTCCAATCGCTCGGCATACCGAATCGCCGTATATTGCACGCCCCTGTCGCTATGATGAACCAGGCCGTCGTCGATGCCGCCACGCGACCAGACCCCCATTTCCAGCGCATCCAGCGCCAGTTCGGCCCCCAGGTGATCGGCCACCTGCCACCCCACGATGGCCCGGGAGAACAAGTCCTGCACGAACGCGGCGTACACCCACCCGGCAGCGGTGTCGACATACGTGATGTCCGCCACCCACCGCCGATCGGGAGCGTCCGCGGTGAAGTCCCGTTCCAGCAGGTCACCAGGCCGGTCCGCACCCGGCACCGTGGTGCGGGGCCGCTTGCGGGACGCGCACACCCCGGCGACGCCCAGCTCCCGCATCAGCCGCTCCACCGTGCACCGGGCGACCTCGACACCTTCACGATTCAGGTGCGTCCACACCTTCCGCGCCCCGTACACCCGCCGGCCCGGACCTTCCCACACCCGCCTGATCTCCTTCTTCAACCATTCGTCACGCACCGCACGAGCCGACGGTTCGGCCTCGCGTCTCTTCACCGCCCAATACGTCGACGGCGCACACCCCAGCACGGCACAGATCGGATCCACTCCGAACCGCTCCCGGTGAGAATCGATGAACTCGACTAGCGCGGCAGTTTCGGGTCGAGTTCCCGGGCGAAATAAGCGCTCGCGGCCTTCAGGATCTCGTTCGCCCGCCGCAACTCCCGGTTCTCGCGCTCCAACTCGGCGATCCTTTGCGCGTCGCTGGTCGTGGTCCCCAGACGCTGCCCGCCATCGACCTCGGCCTGCCGAATCCAGGTCCGCAACGCCTCACGATGCACCCCGAGCTGGTCGGC
>NZ_SMKH01000586.1 GCF_004348515.1 Actinomadura sp. KC345
GAGCTGAGGGTGTTGGCGGCAAGTCCCCGCTCGACGGCGAGGTGGCCGAGGTAGTCCAGGACGGCGGAGCCGAGCGAACCGGCGCCGGCGTCGTGCGCGGCGGGCGGGTCGCTGCTCCCGGGGGCCGGGCTCGGAGGCGGTGAGAATTCTTCATCCGGCCCGTCGGCGCAGCCGTCACCTGCTACCGGCGACCGAGGATGAGAAGTGTTCAGTTGCGGCACCTCTTCCGGCCGGTGACGACGGGGACCCGCCCATCATGCCCCCTCGCGCGGCGGGCGGGGGCCTCAACCGGGTCAGGTCTCCGGCGCGTCGGCCGGGCGCAGCCCGGCGAACCCCGAGGCGCGTGCCGCGCGCACGGCCAGCACGCCCACGCACGTGATCATGTTGTGCAGCTCGCCGGCGAGCACCTTGCGGACCGCGTCCTCCAGCGGCACCCACACGACCGGCATGTCGGCCTCCTCGTGGACGCGCTCGAAGTCGATCTCGCCGGCGGGAACCTCGGCGACGCCCCGGGCCAGGAAGACGCGGGTGCGCTCGTCGGCCATGCCGGGCGTGGGGAACACGTCGGCCAGGGTGTCCCAGCGCTCGGCGCGGTACCCGGTCTCTTCCAGCAGCTCCCGCTCGGCGAGCTTGTGCAGGGGCTCGCCGTCCACGTCCCGCAGCCCGGCGGGCGCCTCCCACAGCAGCCGTCCCACCGGGTGCCGGTACTGGCGCAGCAGCAGCACCCGGTCATCGTCGTCCATGGCGATGACGCCGACCGAGCCGATGTGCTCGATCACGTCGCGGCCGACGACCTCGGTACCGCCGCCGCGCGGCATCTCGACCCGGTCGCTGCGGACGCCGAACACCGGCCCCCGGAAGACCGAGGTCTCCGCCACGACGTTCCAGCGCTCGGGACGGTCCCGGACGTCGTCCGGGCCGAGCTCTCCGGCGGGGCTCATGAGACGGCCACGTCCCCCGCCCCGCCCT